>JAGAFM010000048.1 GCA_017612655.1 Clostridia bacterium
CCACTGCGTTCTTCATGATGATCAACAAGGTTGCCCGCAAAGTCAAGGAAGCTTTCCCGGATGCGGTCATCGGTACGTTTATCTGCGTACTCGGAATTGAAATCCCCGCCTGCGAGATCGAGGACAACGTCATGATCTGCTATGCCTGTGCGGATGAAGACTTCAGAGCACCGATCCTCGACCCCTCCACCGCGGAATACACCTCGAACTACTTCGCAAACATGCACAGAGACGTGATTCCCTTCTGGGCGGAAAACGCGTGCACCGTAACCATGTACCATTATTATCTCTGCCACAGCTTCGGGGAAGAATTTGTCTGGCCGATCTGGTACAGGATCCAGGCGGATCTGCAGGGATATATGAAACTGGGGATCGACGGCGTCACAACCGACGGCGTTGCGGATCTCGATGCGTTCAGCTCGTGGCTGAGTTTTTACGGGGGCGAAGGAAATGCTTCCAACTTCTGGAAGATGAACGAACTGCTGAGCTGGCTCTACCAGAAACTCCTCTGGAATCCGTATGAAGACATTCCCTCCCTGATCACCTACTTCTGCGACAAGGTCTACGGGGCTGCCTCTCCCTACATGCAGGAATACTACCGACTTCTCGAGCAGGGATTTGCCGAAGGATCCCAGGTGAAACTTGATCTGCTGCACATTATCATCCACAGTTCCACCTACTACAGGTACTTCATTAAGAAACCCGGGATCGGACATCCTCTCCTGGATACGCTGGAACAGGCCTACAACGCGGCGGAAGGGACAGCCAAAGATACCATCGAGTATATCTGGAAGACCATTGAGAAGAATCTGAAACAGTTCCGGTCCTTCTGACCTCACACTTTCAAGACATGCGAGGTGCCTTTTATGCGTTCTTTTCTCTCCGTTCTGCTCTCCCTCCTCCTGCTTCTTCCGCTTCTGTCGTCCTGCGGCAGCACTTCCCCGGAACCTTCCGGGAACATCTCCTCTTCCGATATCGAAAGCACACCCGGCATCGAACCGGCGACGGGACCCGTGTCCGAACCGGAAACAGATCCTTTTGAAAACGGAGACCCCCTGCCTGCGGATCTATCCGTTCCCGAATGTCTGAAAACGAAGGACGGATCGGTTCTCGGAACTATCGTCCTGCCGAAAGCGGCGGAGGATGATGCGATCCTGTCGTTCGCCGCACAGGATCTGCAGTACCATCTGAAACTGGTTCTGGGCGCCGACTTCCCGATCGTCTCCCGTCCGGGAGAGGGTTACGGATCGATCATTCTGGCGACGCCGGATACGCTCCCCGCGATTTCCGAAATGTTCGCGGATGACATCGCATGGCTTGCGGATCTCGGTTCCAAAGAAACCGGCAAATGGGGCTCGGACGGCTTCGCGATCCGTCAGTCCGGTGATGACATCTACGTCATCGGGAACACCTCAAAGGGCGCGATGAACGGCGTCTACGACCTGATCGAAGAGAATCTGGGCGTCCTCTGGTTCCGCGCGGACGAGTCGATCGGTCTGATCTATGATGCGATGGAAGAAGCCTCTCTCACAAAGGTTGACTACCGGGAAAAATCCCCCTTTGAGTACCGAGGCTTCCATTTCGGAGCCGAATGGAACAACACCCTGATGATTTCGCGCAACAAGGCAAACACCACGGGGTACTCGGAAAAACTCGGTACAAAAGATCTGGGTGCACATCATTCAATTTTCAACCTGCTGACCAGTAGTCCTCTTTACGATCCGGAAGAACCGGAATACTGGGAGACCGATGAAAACGGGAGCTGTCTCTGGAAGGACGGATCGAACGCTGTCAACCCCTGGAGCAAAAAAGTTGCCGACGCAATCGCTGCGAGCATCATCGCGCAGATGCGGGACTACGGCGTGCGCTACGTCTTTATCGGCGAAGAGGACGCCTATCACGGGAGAGTTGTTCCGAATGATACCGAGCCCTTTGAATACGCGCCTGGCCAGTTCGTTTACCCAGAGGACCGAAATTTCTATTCTACGGTCTTCATTTCGATGATCAACGACATCGCGAGACAGGTCAAGGAAGAGTTTCCTGACAGGCAGATCGGGACCTTTGCATACCGCGCCGGAATGGCGACCCCCGCCTGCGAAGTCGAAGAGAATGTCACGATCTGCTTCGCGCCCTACGGGGAAGACTATACCGTGTCCCTGTTTGACACAACGCTCAAGGACCGTCTCAAAAGTAAAGTCACGGGCGAAGATCCCCTTAGCTACGGAGCGGATCTCACCGGTTGGATCGGAAAAGTAGAACACCTTTCAACCTGGCAGTACTACCTGTGCGACGCCCATGGGGCTGATTTCTGCTGGCCGGTCTGGTACAAGATGCAGCTGGACTTTCAAGAATATATGAAACTCGGTGTCGAAGGCGTCACGTCGGACGGCCTTCCGGACCTTGATCAGGTCTACGGCTGGACCACTCAGCACGGAGCGTACGGCACCGGCTCCAATTACTGGGACATGAGCGCTATGCTCTGCTGGATCTTCCAGAAACTGCTCTGGAATCCCTACGAAGACATTCCCTCCCTGATCTCCTATTTCTGCGACAAAGTTTACGGGGAAGCGTCCCCCTATATGCAGGAATACTACCGTATCACGGAAGATGGCTTCCGAACCGGAGCAGCGGAATATAAGAAACAAACGGGCCTCAGCATTCACGTCGACGAATATTATAAGGTATTCGTGAAAAATCCGGGGATAGGTCATCCCGTCCTTGATACCCTCGAAGAGGCTTATAACGTTGCTGCAGAGGGCTGGGCGA
>JAGAFM010000049.1 GCA_017612655.1 Clostridia bacterium
ATCAAGCTCGACGAGACCGGAGTGGAAGCCGCGGCGGTGACCGCCATTCTCGTGAACAAAACGACCAGTGTTGCAAATCCGGAGCCCGTCATCCAGTTTACGGCGGACCGGCCGTTTCATTTCCTGATTCACTGCTGCGAAGTGCCTACCTGCGGCAACACGACCGAAGGCGAACTGGAGATTCCCAGATTTATTCTGTTTGAAGGACTGCTCGCGGAGTAATCCGACGCCGCCTGCGAGTTAAAAGAAGATGGAAAAAGCAATCAGAAAACTCTTCGGCGGGTTGAAACTGACCTACCCGAAAGTGATTGCGGCGGCTGTCGCGGCCGCCGTGCTCACCGCTGTGATCGCATTGATCCCCGCCTTTCACTACACCTCTTTTATCGCGATCACTGTCACGCTGGAAGTCTGGATTCTCTTCGGGATCCTGATCATTGTGAACAGCAGGAGCAACCTGGACGCTGCGATCAAGTGCTTTCTGTTCTTCCTGATCAGTCAGCCTCTTGTGTATCTGATCCAGGTCCCCTTCAGCGAGCTGGGATGGACGCTGTTCGGCTATTACCGGTACTGGTTCATCTGGACGCTGCTCTGCTTCCCGATGGGATTCGTCGGCTATTATATGAAAAAGGACAAGTGGTGGGGTTATCTTATCCTTTTCCCGATGGTTCTGCTGACCGGCTATTCCTATCTTGAATATTTCTCGGATTTTCAGTTCTCCATGCCGAGGTACCTCCTGATCGTTTTGTTCTGCGCCTGCGCGATGATTCTGTACCCGGTCTTCATCTTCCGGGACAGTCGGATCCGGATCGCGGGTGCCGCGATCGGGGGCGTCCTCGTTGCCGCGCTGACGGTCGTCTGTCTGCTGAATCCTCCCGTTTATACCACCGAGATTGCGGGCAACGGAGACGAATACCGGTTTGACGGTTCCTATTCGGTCTCTCTGGCGGACGAAAAGTTCGGCACCGTTGAGATCCGGTATCTGGACAGCATCGACACCTACGTGCTCCACGCGGATTTCAGACGGTCCGGCGACACGGTTCTGACGCTGGTTTCTCCGGAGGGAGAAAAAACGGACTACAAGCTCCATATCGAGCGGGACAGGTTCGAAATCGAACCGGATTAGATAAGCGAAAAAATGCGGCGAGGCACAGGATGCCTCGCCGCGTTTCATAAAAGCGTAAAAACGGATTATCGCGTTGTGATAAGAACCTCCAGTTTGCCTTCGAGAACGACGTCTCCTCATCCGTGAGGGAGAAGATAGGAATTTCCCCATTCAATCTCCTCGCCGCCGATGGTTCCGCTCCCATCGATGCAGATCACGGACGAGAACGGATCGCCGGCGGAAATGACCGCGGTCCCGTCAACTTTCAAACGGTCGACCCGGAAGTGGGAGCAGTTGGCCAGAGTGTTTTCGTCTCCGCGTCCCCTTTCGAAGTGCAGAGCGTCTATCTCCTCTGCAGAGAAGTTCTTCAGAACTTCCAGGCCTGCCTCCACCTTGAGATACCTAGGCTTTCCGTGGTAAAGGCGCCCGTAATCGTACAGCCTGTATGTTTCGTCTGAATTCTGCTGGATCTCGGCAACCAGAATTCCTTTGCCGATCGAGTGAACGAGCCCGGGGGGAACGAAGAACACGTCTCCCGGGTGGACGGGAACCTTATTCAGAAGCGATTCCACCGTTCCGTTGCCCAGAGCTTCCCGGAAGGATTTCTCCTCATACTCTCCCTTGAGTCCGTACAGGAGCGTGGAGCCCGGGTCGCACTCCAGAACGACCCACATTTCCGTCTTGTCGGGGTGAACCTGGATGGAGAGGCAGTCCCCCGCGTCGATCAGTTTAACGAGGATAGGACATCTCCAGCCTACTGCCGGGTAGCTGGCAATCAACTGGCCCTTCATTTCTCCGTTTCGAATGAGGTTGATGCCGTTGGGACGGGTGGCGAAGAGCCATGCCTCGGCCGCTCTCGTGCGTTGTAACTTGTAGTTTTCGGAGAGGCGGTATCCTCCCCAGAGGGTGTCTTTGTAAACGGGTCCGAGTTTCATCGGGTAATCTGTCATTCTTTTCCTCCTGTTGTTTGTTCGGGTTTTTTGCTCAGGTTCCACTTGACCGCTCCCTTGAGAGGAACCAGGTCCGGGTCTTTCGCCGCCTCGATGATCCGCAGAGACGGAAGATCCGAAAGTCCCTCCCTCAGTTTCGGCTCAAAGACCGGGAACGACTTGGATATCTGGCCGCCCAAATACAGGGCTTCAGTTTTCAGATCCGAAAGAATCGGCCGGATAACCGCAGCCAGATTGCTGCCCAGTTCCTCGTAAACCAGAACCGCCGCGGGATCGATTCCGCTGTCCGCAAGATCCCCGACGGTTTTTGCGCTGTTCTCGGAACGGGCGGACAGTGCGCGGTACCGGGATACGATTGCTCTTCCGGAAAGGAAGTCCTCCGCGGTTTTCCCCCGGAACGGCTTTTTGTAGATGGAATAGGCGGGTCCGCCGTTTTCGTTCTGTAAAACGGTCCCGTCCTCCATGACGGCAAAACCCAGCCCGGTGCCGATCATGACGGCGGCGGCATTCCGGATATCCGGATGTGCCAGAACCGCGCCGGACAGAAACGCGGTGCTGTCGTGAAGGAAGCGAAGCGGAACTTCTCCGAGGACTTCTTCAAACCAGGGGCGAAGGGGCACCCCGAAGAGAGAGGCGTATTTGTGCTCCATCCGGCTGACTCCGTTCCGGAAATCAAACGGTCCCGGAATGCCGGCGACAACCTCCGAGATGGAAAGGCAGGCCTCGTCCGCCCGGTTCTTCAGGCGACGGAGAAACGCCTGATAAGCGTTTCGGATCGTCTGGAGTTCTCCGTCGGAATCGACGGGCTCCCGGTCGAAGGTGCCGGGCAGGGGGACGCCCTCCGGATCGAAAAGGCAGCCCTTCAGAAACGTTCCTCCGAGGTCCAGTGAAAGCAGGCAGTTTCTCATCGTTTTAAGAGCGTTTTATGG
>JAGAFM010000002.1 GCA_017612655.1 Clostridia bacterium
AACGGAAAGCCGGTTCGCGTTGACGCGATCGTCGTCTCGACGCAGCATTCTCCAGACGTCTCTCAGGAAACCATCCGGAACGATGTGATTGAGCATGTGATCCGTCCGATTATCCCCGCGTCCTTTATCGACGGCGAAACAAGGTTCTTCGTCAATCCGACCGGACGCTTCGTGATCGGCGGACCCGCAGGGGATACCGGACTGACGGGAAGAAAGATCATTGTGGACACCTACGGCGGCTATGCGCGCCACGGAGGCGGAGCCTTCTCCGGAAAGGATCCGACAAAAGTGGACCGTTCCGCTGCCTATATGGCACGCTATATCGCAAAGAATATTGTCGCGGCCGGGCTGGCTGACAAGTGCGAAGTCCAGCTGGCTTATGCGATCGGCGTTGCGCAGCCCGTTTCGATTCTGATCGACACGTTCGGAACGGCGAAGATCCCCGAGGAAACGATTTCGGAACTGATCGCGAAGAATGTGGATCTCCGTCCGGCAGCGATCATCGATCGGTTTGACCTGCGCAGACCGATCTATCAGCAGACCGCCGCCTACGGACACATGGGAAGGGAAGACATCGATCTTCCCTGGGAGAAGAGAGATCTCGCTCCTGTTCTCAAAGCGGCACTCTGACAAGTCAGTTGGAAGCCTGAATCGTTTGCGGTTCGGGCTTTCTTGACGGTGGCTTCCGCGAAGCGGATGAGAGGGACGGAGAATGATTCGGATCAATGACTGGAATGATAGGAATCCGGAAGCCGGGGAGGAGGACTTCTCCTCGGTGGAGGGGATTGTTGAACGGATCATTTTCTGTAATGAGGCGAACGGGTACACAGTCTGCGAACTGTCGGTGGATTCCGACGAGGCGATCACCGCAGTCGGGATCATGCCTTTTCTTGCGCTTGGAGAGTCCGTCCGCGCCGTAGGAGAATGGGTGGTTCATCCGACGTTCGGAAGGCAGTTTAAGGTACTGTACTGCGAGAAACAGCTTCCCGCCACCGCTTCCTCGATTTTGAAGTATCTCTCCTCCAAGACGATAAAGGGAATCGGGCCCAAAACCGCAAAAGCCCTGGTGGAGCGGTACGGCGATGAAACGCTGGATGTCGTTGAGAATCATCCGGAATGGCTTCAGGAACTTCCCGGAATCTCGAAACGAAAAGCGGAAGAGATCTCCGCTTCCTTTCGGGAACAGTACGGAATACGCTCCGTGATGCTGTTCTGCAGAAACTATTTCGGCCCTACAATCTCGATGAGCATTTACAAGAAGTGGGGAAACGATTCCGTTGAGACAATGAAGGAAAACCCGTATCTCCTCTGCGAGGAAATTGAAGGCGTTTCTTTTCAGAAGGCGGACGAAATCGCCCATGCGATAGGGTTGAAAAGAGACAATCCCCATCGGATCATGGCGGCAATCTGCTATCTTTGCTCTTATAACGCTTTCCAGAACGGGCACGTCTTCCTTCCGCGGGAAAAGGTGCTGGCAGGTGCGGAACAGATGCTGTGCGTCGGCACGGAACAGGTTGAATCCGCATACAATCGGCTGATTGCTGACCAAAAACTGATCTGCGCGGACCGGGACGGAATCCGTGCGGTTTATCTGACAGAATACTACAGGGCGGAAAAGGAAATCTGTGAGAAGCTGGATCTGCTCGACAGAATTCATCAGCCGGAGACCGGCGACAGCACGGAACGCTGGATTGAGAAAATCCAGATTGAGGAAGGAATCACCTATAACCGTCTTCAGAAAAAAGCCATTGCCTTTTCCCTGAATGCGGGTGTGATGATTCTGACGGGGGGACCGGGAACCGGAAAGACAACCGTCATCCGGGCGATCATTCGGATCTATTCCGAGATGGGGTATAAAATAGCCCTGGCCGCTCCCACCGGACGTGCCGCCAAACGGATGTCCGAAGCGACTTCATCTGAAGCAAAGACCATCCACCGCATGCTGGAAATGGAATACGGCGAGGAGGAGCGTCCCCATTTTAAACGCAACCGCGATCGGACGCTTCCGGAAGACGTCATTATTATCGACGAAGCCTCCATGATCGATCTTCTGCTGATGGAGGCGCTTCTTCAGGCTGTCAAGCCCGGGGCAAGATTGATTCTGATCGGAGATGCCGATCAGCTGCCTCCGGTTGGGGCTGGGTATGTGTTCCGGGACATGATCCGAAGCGACCGGTATTCAACGGTTCATTTGAAGGAAGTCTTTCGTCAGTCCCGGGAAAGCCTCATTATTACCAACGCGCACGCCATCAATCACGGAGAACATCCGAACCTCAAAGAAACGAAACGTGACTTTTTCTTTCTTCCCTGTACCGGAGATAAACAGATCGCCGAGACGGTGATCCACCTGTGCTCCGATCGACTGCCGAAGGCATACGGAGAGGCCGTCCGGGATCAGATTCAGGTGATCACCCCCTCCCGCAAGGGAGAGGCCGGGACGGAGATGCTGAACCGGTTGCTTCAGAGAGAACTGAATCCGCCGGCTCCCGGGAAACGGGAAAAACCTTTTCGGGACATCCTTTTCCGCGAAGGCGATCACGTCATGCAGATTAAAAACAACTACGACATCACCTGGGAAAGGGTAATCCACGGGCTTCGGCAGGAAGGGGTCGGAATCTACAACGGGGACATCGGAATCATCCGGTCGATTGATCCTCTTTCCGAAACCGTGGAGGTGGATTTTGACGAGAGAATCGCAGTCTATGACTATTCCATGCTGGAGGAACTGGATCATTCCTATGCGATAACGGTTCACAAAAGTCAGGGGTCGGAATATCCGATTGTCATCCTTCCGGTTTTTCCTTACTCCAGAAGACTCCTCACGCGAAATCTTCTCTATACGGCAGTTACCCGTGCTTCCAAGATGATCATACTCGTCGGGGAAGAAGAAACAGTCTATCAGATGATTGACAACAACCGTCAGGCAAAGCGTTATTCTGGAATCCCCTATCTGATGAGCCGGTTCGATTCGGAACAGCCGGAGGAACCCGAACTGTCAGAACCATTGGATCCTGCCCTAGATTTACCGGAATAGAAAGGAATCACTCATGCCGCACGATATTGGAATGGATTTAGGGACTTCAACTGTCCTGATCTACGTGAAGGGGAAGGGAGTTGTTCTCGAAGAGCCTTCCGTGGTTGCCATTGACACGGAAACCGGGAATCTCAAATCCGTCGGATCCGAGGCGGCGGCCATGATCGGAAGGACGCCTCCTCATATTCTTGCGGTCTGCCCGATGCAGGACGGCGTGATCTGCCAGTACGATCTGACCCTGAAGATGATTCAGTTCTTTCTTCAGAAAGCCGGTGGAGCGGCCGCCTACAAGCCTAGGATGGTCATCTGCGTTCCGTCCGGGATTACGGAGGTGGAGGAGCGTGCGCTGGTCGATGCTGCGACGCAGGCGGGTGCTTCCAAGGCCTATCTGATCGAGGAGCCGATTGCAGCTGCGCTGGGCGCCGGAATTGATATCTACGCTCCGAAGGGGAGCATGGTCGTGGATATCGGTGGAGGGACGACTGACGTCGCGGTCATTTCCATGGGAGGAATTGTCGTCTCCGACTCCGTTAAGATAGCCGGAAACAAATTTGATGATGCAATCATTCGCTTTATGCGAAAAGAACACAATCTTGCCATTGGGGAGAAAACCGCGGAATCCGTGAAAAAGACGATAGGAACGGTGGTTCGGGAAGGAAATACGGAAAAAACGCTCGAAATCCGCGGTAGAGGTCTTCTGGAGGGACTGCCTTCCGCCGCCGTGGTAACGGGCGACGAACTGTCGGCCGCGCTGGAGGAACCTCTTTCCGGAATTCTCGATATGATCTGTAAAGTGATCGAGCAGGTCCCGACGGAGCTCCTCGCGGACATTTCCTCTTCCGGAATCGTTCTGACCGGAGGGGGAGCGCAGTTGAACGGCTTTGCAAAACGTGTTTCCCAGCGTACCGGTTTGCCCTGTAAAGTTGCGGAGGATCCGGTTCACTGTGTCGTAAAGGGTACGGGCCTTGCCCTGAATCGGATTCAGACCCTCTCAAACAGTTCCCGTTCCGGAAGAAACAATAAACACAAAAACTGATCGATCCTTGCTAGGAGGCTTTATTTTTGACTTTTCTATTTTCAATTGCAATCGCGATGCTGGTCGGACTGCTGATGACCCGGGTGATCAAACCGCTCGGACTGCCCGCAGTAACCGGCTATCTGATCTCAGGCGTTCTGATCGGACCTTACTGCCTCGGACGGCTCGGAGTTCTGCTGAACCTTCCCTGGCTGGGTTTCCCCACCATGGAGTACGTTTCTGATTTTGGGATCATTTCCAATGCGGCCCTCGGATTTATTGCCTTTTCCATCGGGAATGAATTTCGGGTTTCCCGCCTGAAACAGACCGGGAAACAGGCGGTTGTCGTCGGGATTGTGCAGGCGCTTGTCGCAACCCTCTTCGTTGATGTCGCCCTGTGCGGCCTGAGCCTGATTCTGGGGGAAGAGAAATTTCCCATGAGCAGTGCGATCACACTGGGGGCTGTTGCAGCTGCGACGGCACCCGCCGCGACGCTGATGGTGGTTCGCCAGTACAAGGCGAAGGGTCCCCTGACCGATCTTCTGCTTCCAATCGTTGCACTCGACGATGCGGTTGGACTCGTCGTTTTCGCGGTATCTTTCGGGATTGCCCGTGCCCTGATCAGCAACGAAGTGGATCTGATCTCCATTTTGGTGAATCCGCTGATCGAAATCCTTGCCTCTCTCCTGCTGGGCGGGCTGGTCGGTTACCTTTTTTCTCAGATGGAAAAACTGTTTCATTCCAGAAGCAAAAGACTTTCCGTTTCCGTGATGTTCGTCATTCTGACGGTAGCTCTGTCCATGGTTCAGATTCCGATCGGTCCCGTCGTAATCGGCTTTTCTCCTCTGCTGACCTGTATGATGCTGGGAACCGTTTTCTGCAATGTTTGTGAATCCTCCGAGGAACTGATGGAACGGGTCGATCGGTGGACCACTCCGCTTTTCATCCTGTTCTTCGTGCTGAGCGGTGCGGAACTGGAATTGTCCGTTTTCACGGATCTGGCGATTGTCGGGGTTGGGGTTGTATACATTCTGTTCCGCTCAGCCGGGAAATGGCTCGGAGCGATGGGCAGTTCCAAGATGACGGGCTGCAGCAATACAATCGTGAAAAATCTCGGAATTACGCTTCTGCCGCAGGCGGGGGTTGCGCTTGGCATGTCGGTTTCAGCCATGCAGCTTGGCCCCTATGAGGGCGGTATCGTCCGGAATATCATTCTGTTTTCGGTTCTGATTTATGAAATGGTCGGTCCCGCGCTTACGAAAATGGCGCTGACCAGGGCAGGCGAGATCATTCCCGAAGAGAGAAAGTCCGCCAAGGTGCTCAACCAGAGCCATCAGAAGTCCTGACCTGATAGAAAAGACTGCCGGGGCAGAAGAAGTATCTTCTGCCCCGGCATTTTTCTGTGCTTCCCTCGCCTTTGAGAAAACCCGGCAAATAGACGCTGCGGGTCAGGCGAGGTCAAGAAAACGAATCTGCCTTATTCTGCTTTCGGTGCTCCTACTGGGCAAACCCCAGCGCAGGTTCCGCAATCGACACAAGTATCCGCATCGATGACGTACTTGTCATCCTGCTGGGAAATTGCTCCGACCGGGCACTCCGCCTCACAGGTACCGCAGCCCAGGCATTCGTCAGAAATTACATATGCCATAACAATCACCTCCGTCAATCATTCAGCGTCCGGACGCTTCCGGACTATTCTATAAGATTCCAAACTTTTTGTCAAGATCTTTTTTATGAATTTTTATCGTTTGTATCATTATCCCCGGATTCTTCCGGAGAATCGGCAGATCCGTCGGACGGATTCTCATCCGTCGTATCATCCGGGGACTGATCGGAAGAGTGGTCGGGCGAATCCTTCATGAACTGCCGCTTCAGATTCTCCTCTTCCTCCCGCAGCCGGTTCAGATAGGCTTCCCGGGCATTCTTAGGCTGAGGAGATTCATAAGGGTTGGCATTTCTCCACCTGGCCTCCATTTCGTCCCGTTTTCTGGCCTCCTCTTCGTCCCGTTTTCTGGCGGCCGCCTCGGCCTCCTCCTGAATTCGGTTTTCTTCTTCGCTGATTTTTCTCTTTTCCTCCACCATGGCATCCAGTTCTTCCGTAGTGGGGGATCCGTTCATAATTGCCTCAAACTGCAGCTTGTCCATGATTTCCCGTTTGATCAGGTAATCAGCGATTGCTTCCAGTTTGTCGCGATGCCCGAGAAGAATCTCTTCGGCTCGCTGATAGGCCTGTTCAACGATTTTCCGGATCTCGTCATCGATCTGCTGGGCAGTGGATTCCGAATAATTCTTATCGGAATTGAAATCCCGTCCCAGAAAGATCTCGTCGGACGAATGACCGGATCCGTAAACGATCGGGCCGAGCTTGGAACTCATTCCATAGCGGGTGACCATGCTTCTGGCCAGATTCGTCGCGCGCTGGATATCGTTGGAAGCACCTGTTGAGACATCGTTGAAGATAATCTGTTCCGCGACTCTTCCTCCGAGGAGAGAAACGATTTCTTCCTCCATGGCGCGCTTGGACATATAGTTTTTGTCTTCCTGCGGAGGAGAAAGGGTATAGCCTCCGGTTCCTTTCCCGCCCGGAATGATCGAGATCTGGGTAACCGGGTCCTGCGTTTCAAGCAGGTGCGTACAGACGGCATGTCCGGCTTCGTGGAATGCTGTAAGGCGAATGTCGTGCTCTGTCCTCTTCTTGCTTTTTTTCTGAGGCCCGACCAGGACCTTGATCGTTGCCTCGTCAATGTCATTGGAACCGATCAGGTGCTTTCCCTTCCGGGCTGCGATCAGTGCGGCCTCGTTCAGCAGATTGGCCAGATCAGCGCCGGTGAAGCCAACGGTGGTTTTGGCGACTTCTGCAAGGGAAACGTCTTTTTCAAACGGTTTTCCTTTGGCATGAACCTTCAGAATGTCTTCCCGCCCCTGCATGTCGGGATAGTTCACGGTAATCTGACGGTCGAAGCGGCCGGGTCTGAGCAGGGCAGGGTCCAGGATATCCGGCCGGTTTGTCGCAGCCATCACGATGATCCCTTCGCTTCCCCCGAATCCGTCCATTTCAACCAGCAGCTGGTTGAGAGTCTGTTCTCTTTCATCGTGTCCGCCTCCGAGACCTGCGCCCCGATGACGGCCTACCGCGTCAATTTCGTCGATGAAAACGATCGCGGCAGGATTCTTTCTGGCAGTGTCGAACAGGTCTCTGACCCGGGAAGCGCCGACGCCTACGTACATTTCAACGAAATCGGAGCCCGAGATGGAATAGAACGGAACATTCGCTTCTCCCGCAACCGCTTTTGCCAAAAGTGTCTTTCCGGTTCCGGGAGGGCCTACGAGGAGAACTCCGTGAGGGATTTTCGCTCCGAGAGAAGTGAAGCGGGACGGGTCTTTCAGAAATTCGACGATTTCGCGCAGTTCCTCTTTTTCCTCATCTGCACCGGCAACATCGGAGAAGAGCGTTTTTCTCTTTTCGTCGGAGCCGAAGCGAGCCCGTGCCTTTCCGAATCCCGCGATCTTTCCAGCCCCCTTCCCGTTCATCTGATTGATCATGTAAATCCACATGGCAACGAGAAGAAGGATCAGGATGGCGTAGGGAAGCAGGCTCAGCCACCACGGATAGGAAACGAGCGGTTCAATCTGAAAAGACTGAATAATCCCGCTGTTGAACTGCGTAACCGCAATGTCTTTGAAATAGGTGTCGAAGGCGTCTTCCGACCGAAGCTGGAAACTGATTTCCGTTTTGTCCTTCAGATTCAGCTTGAGGACATTGGAAGAAGTCAGAGTAAAGGAATCGACCTTTTCCTCGTTGAAGTACTTGATTATGTCACTGTACTGGACTTCATCCTTGTCCACCGAGCGGTAGAAAAAGGAGACCGCCAGAATGATCAGTCCGATCAGAACGACATAAAACAGGATGACACGAATGTTGTTTTTCATTTTCCCCCCCCAGAAAAACAAGGCTTGTATCTGTGAATCGAATGGAATGCTAGGATTGATAGACTTCTTTTTTCAGTACGCCGATATAGGGCAGGGCACGGTACTTTTCGTTGTAATCGAGACCGTATCCAACCACGAACAGATCTTCAATCTGTTTCCCGCAGTAATCCGGAGTGAACGGTACCTCTCTCCGGGACGGTTTGTCCAGCAGAGTGACGGTACGAACGGTCCTGGCGCCTTTCAGCCGGAGATAGTTCACCAGATAAGAGAGCGTCCGCCCCGAGTCGACGATATCTTCCACAATAAGGATGTCGCAGCTGCTCAGGTCTTTGCGGTAGAGATCAAGGATGATGTTGATCGTCCCGCTTGTTTTCGTCCCGCCGGCGTAAGAAGAAACGCGCATGAAGTCGATTTCGACCGGAACGGTAACCCGCTTCATCAGTTCTCCCATGAAGACGACAGAACCTTTCAGAATGCAGAGAAGGAGCAGCTTTTTGTCTTTGCCCGCGTAGTCGCGGTCGATCTCCTGCACAAGTCTTGAAACAATTTCGTCGACTTCCTTCTCATCGATCAGAACATGTTCAATTTCCGGAAGGATCATGAATCGTTCGCCTCCTGTTGGAAAAATATGATAGATGCAGTGTGCTTCCGCCCGGATTCCCGCGGGGATTGACATCGTCCCGGATCCCGCAGTACGGAATCCAGATAATCCCGGAATCGTCGCAAAAGAGCGGAATGCGGTACCGGTCTTCCGGAGGGATCCTGTGGGAACTGACCGCATCTTTCACGTCTGTATCGTGACCGCCGCAGCGGTAACGCTCCCTGACGCCGTCCTTCCTGGAACGGATTTGAACAGACCCGTTCATTGTATCAGACAGAATCGTGGTAGTTATTTCGAATTTGTAAATGTTTTTCAGCTTTGTTACGGAATCATCGTGAGAGCCGCTTTTCCAGAGCAGGCAGACGCTGTCCCAGGGGGTTTCCGCGGGAATCCCCGGATAAAGAACCGCCCGGAACGGTTCCGGTGAGGCATGGCCCTTTTCGATTCGGAACGAACAGAGATCTCCCGCCGGAAAGACCGAAAAAAGAAGACCGCCTGGGAGGGAGATCTGTTTCGGCTCCGCTTCAGAAAACAGGATGGCTTCCATGGAGGCAAGATGGGAGGCTGTGACGGAACGGGCGTTCGATGTGTCTCCGCGAAGACGGATCCTTTCCCGCTCGTAAAGTGCAAGAAGCACTCTGGAGCGAACAGCGGGATGCAGTGCCCGAATTCGGGACAGAGGGATTCCTTCGCCCTCCTCCCCGGAACAGAAAGAGGACGTGATTTCCTGAAAGAAGGCTTCGTCCCTTGCGGCGGCTGCGGACAGTCTCCCCAGCGCATTCCGCAGATTCGGATTGAACTGCTCCAGAAGAGGGATCAGCTCATTTCGAATCCGGTTCCTGGTTGAATCCGTCGCCAGGTTTGTGCTGTCGGTGACAAAAGAGATCCCCTCTTCCCGGCACAGGGACAGGAGAGCGGATTTGGGAAGGGACAGAAACGGTCGCACCAGCGTGACCCCGGGATTCTCCCCGGGCCGGAGCGACCGGGACGGATGGATCCCGGAGAGCCCTTGAAGATCGGTTCCGCGAAGGATCCTTTGAAGGACTGTCTCAATCTGATCGTCCGCATGGTGCGCCGTCAGAAGATGGGAGATGCGGTGTTCGCTGCAATAGGCGCCCAGGACCCGGTACCGTTCTTCCCGGGCGGCGGTTTCCAGTGAAATCTTCTGGCTTTTTGAATAGGCGGGAGCATCCACGGAAAGAAGAACAAACGGAATCCCGCGTTCCTCGCAGAATGATCGGCAGAAGGAGGCGTCCCGGTCCGCTTCCCCGCCGCGGATTGCATGATGAACGTGAGCGGCGGAAAGCTCACAGCCTGTCTGGCGGGCGTATCGCTCCGCCGAAAACAAAAGCGCACAGGAATCGGCTCCGCCGGAGAAGGCGACGCAGATTCTGTTCTTTTCGCTCGGAACGATTGCCTCGGAAATACAGGCAACCAATAACGGAAGGACGGACATGTTCAGGCACCGGAATAATTCTGCTCGATTGAGAAGAAGCGGGTATGCTGACCCTGCCACCCCAGTTTGACGGTACTGGTGTCTCCGTGACGGTTTTTCGCGATAATGCATTCTGCAAGGTTTGCGTTCTCGGGTGATTCGTCATAATAATCGTCCCGGTAGAGAAACATGACGACGTCGGCATCCTGCTCGATCGCACCGGAGTCTCTCAGGTCCGAGAGGATCGGGCGCTTTCCCTGGGAACCCGTTCTGGATTCCGGGGCTCTGGAGAGCTGCGCGCAGACCATGACCGGAACATTCAGTTCCTTGGCGAGCAGTTTC
>JAGAFM010000003.1 GCA_017612655.1 Clostridia bacterium
CCGGGAACGGGAAGCAGGAGCGTTTACGGAAGAGGATCTGCGCTACCTGACGCTGAGACTGAACGGGGTGGATTATACGCTGGGCGCGAGCACTCCTCAGGAACTGATCGACAACGGCTGGTATTTCGTTGAAAACTCGGATGTGCTTGTGTTTCAGGATGAGGGCGCCTACAGCGACGTCTATGTGACCACGGAGCATAATGACCTCAATGAGCCCATGATCTCCCTTAACGCCATGTGGGCATATGAAGCTGCCGTCGAATACTGCGGGTTCAGCTGGAACACGGAGGACGACGATGATCCGTATGACGACTGGACAGAGGAAGACGACTGGACAGAGGACGACGATCCGGACGCGGATGAGGATCCGGACGCAGATGAAGATCTGTCGTACGACATGGTCTCCTGGATGGAAAAATATTTTCCGACGGAAACGAGCGTGGAGGGAATCTATTCCGCGATCATTCCGCTGAGTAACGGCCGGGAGGTGGAAGTGGTCAATCATGATTCCCCGGTCAGCATCTGTCTCCTGCGGGAACATGCCTTTACACCGCTTACCTTCGGATTCTGGGATAGCGACCGGGAAAGCGGGACCTATGACCTGGCCATCACGAGCAGGGAACGGATTGATTCGGACGGTTACTTTATTGCGGAGATCTATCAGCCTGACCTCTTCCCCGGAGAAGGCTTCGGGGTTCTCCGCACGGGGGACCGGATCCTGATTAACGGCAGGCGGCTCGTGATTTCCTCGATCGAACCATGGGAGGATGGCTGGGAGATCGGATTTGATGATCCCGATGAAAAGGGTTTTACGGAGTATTTCATATTCAGGAAGAAGGATACAGAAGGGAAACTGTATTACGCGAGCAGCCTGGACGACTGGATTTCAACAACCTATGTCGACTTTATCAAGGTAACACTCCCTCTCCCGGACGATTTCACCTATGTGCTCATCTCCGCCGGGGAGGAAGTCGTACACCCCACCGAGGAGCTGATCGAACTGCTGCGGAACGGGGATATGCAAGACTGGAATCCCTACAACACCAGCATCACTTTCGCGAACGGAGCGCCGATCCGGATTCTCCATTCCGGGTATCCCAGCGGTCCGGACACATGATGCGCGCTTTTCTGAACGGGACCGGAACGCCGAAAGGGCGGAAGTTTCTGCTGCAGAAGATTCCGGTCCGTCAGTCCGGATTTCCGGCGGCTTGACAGAAGGACGGTTAACCGGTAAAATTGCGGAAGAGGGGGAGAAAACACCCCGAACCGAAAAGGAGGATAAAAACATGAAGAAGTACGAGTGCCCCTGCGGTTACGTGTATGATCCTGAAGCGGGCGATCCCGACAGCGGCATCGCTCCCGGCACGGCCTTTGAGGACATCCCGGAGGACTGGGTATGCCCCATCTGCGGCCTGAGCAAGGACGCTTTCACCGAAGTCGAATAAAGCGGGAAACAGGGACGGCCGGAGCGCTTAACGTTGCTCCGGCGTTCTTTTGGTAAACAGAATCGGGAGACGGAAATGGCGAAGGAAAGAAAAAGAATCGCGGCAATCCTGATGGTTTTGTGGATGGTGTTCGGCACGGCCATCACAGGCCAGGCGGAAGCAGCCGGGAACGACGGAAGCCCGGAGATCATTGAGGATCCGGAGAACGGACGGTGGGAATACCACGGGACGGGGCTGGACATCGTGATCGAGCAATTCTCCGAAAAGGTCAAAAGCGGAAACAAAAAAAAGACCCGGGAAGACTGCATCGCGGATATCCAGGCCTCCCCGGAACAGCCGCTGTATCCCATCATGACGGAACCGACAAAGAAGCGGCCGGCGGGGTACAAACTGGTGAGCCCGGAACTGCTGACAGAGAAATACCGGCCGCTATTCGCGATGAGCGACGACATGTACGGCATCCGGCTGCAGAAATACAAATACAAGGGCATCGTGATCCGGAACGGGGAGATCATCAGCGACCAGACGCGGAGCAGCGCAAAGAAGCGGCCGTGGCCGAACCTGGACGCGATGGCGCTGTATCCGGACGGGAGCATGAAAACCTATATCTGTGACGAGCACAGCGCGGAAGAGTACCTGGAAATGGGCGCAACACAGGTTTTCAGTTTCGGCCCGATCCTGATCCAGGACGGGGAGATCACAGAGACGGTACTGAACCCGAAGTATTATCCCTACAACGAGCCCCGGGTGGCGATCGGGATGGTGGAGCCGTGGCACTACATCGCGATCGTGGTCCGGGGACGGCCAAAGAGCCAGTATGCCGGGGTGCATCTGGACTGGGTGGCAGAAAAACTGAAGGAGCGGGGATACACGGAGGCCCTGAATCTGGATGGCGGACAGACGGCGACGATGATGTTTAACGGGAAGATCATTGAAACCGGAGATCAGGGCCTGAGAAGCCAGGGAAGCCTGATCTGTTTCGGAGGGATATAAATTCATCAAAAGTTCATCAAAATTCCATACTAACAATGTAACAAATCGGTCGAAAAAGATTGAAAGAACAGCCGGAGAGCGATATAATAATATATTGAGACTGAGTGCCAAGAATCCGACGAATGGAGGGATGAGCGGCTTGATGAAAAAACTATGTTTCGCCCTGGCGATTTGCCTGATGATGGTTTGGATTGCGGCGCCCGTAATCGGAAGTAAAGCGGAAGAAACTCCGGGCTCCGGAGAGACGGTGAATGCCGAGAACGAAAACGCGGACGCCAAAGGCGAGCCGATTGAAGAACCTAGGGAAGAGCCTAAGGAAGAACCTAAGGAAGAACCCAAGGAAGAGCTGAAGGAAGAGGCCAAGAAAGACTCCAAGAAAGACTCCAAGGAAGAGTCAAAGGAAGGCACCAGTAAAACCAGCGGTGAAAGTGGCAGCAACGAAGGCGGCAGCGGAACCAACGGAGAGACC
>JAGAFM010000050.1 GCA_017612655.1 Clostridia bacterium
CGCTGCAGTCACAGATAAAAATGAGTTTGTGAATATGCCTGACGTTATGAAGAAAGAACAGCTTCTGACAAGCGCTCAGGTAGTCGGCTCCAACGGAGACCGTTTGCTGATTGAAATTACCTTTCCGCATGCCAGCGATCGAACGGTAAACAAAGGGCTTGTCCTTTTTTCGACGGATACCGGTATGGCGACTCCTGTAATAGATCATCATCTCCTTGACGATCTTGACAAAACGGCCTTAATCCATGATATTAAGATATCCAAAGATGGACTTTACTGTCTTGTCGAATCCATTGGGGAAAATGGCACCGGGAGCACATTCTTTTCTGTCTATGACGCATCGGAGAAAACCGTCCGGAATCTGGACTGCCGAACCTCCCTGGCATGGTTTTCGGAGGACAGCGAGATTCTTGCTGTTGAGGAAAACGAAGATGCAACAATCAATCTGGTTGTTTATACCCGGTTGCTGGAGAAAAGATGCCTCGCCGGATCGGTCACCTTCTACACTCCCGGAACGGGAGGTTTCATTCTGCCAAAGACGCAAAACGGAGACTGCCCTCCCTATTGCATGTTTGTCGGAGAAGACGGAAAAATGAGCTTTCTGGATTATGCCACCGGAGAGACAACCTGCATTAACGAGTATTATTATCCGGTTAATGCCGAAGTGATTCAGGGAAACGGTGAGAAAACGGTTCTTCTGTGTCAAATACCGGCGGCCGACGGGATAAAATGCCTTTGTTCTTTTGATTATGCCGAGAAAACATTCTCCGTTTGCGAATTCGGGGACGAATTAGCGGATTTCTCAAAGTACTATATGATTGACGATGCACTGTTGAAGATTCGTCCCGGAGGTGTGACTGTTATACGGTAACAGCGAGCTGTTTCTCGGTTGGTCTCAATCGGGACCGTTCTAACTGTTTCGTCCTTTCCGTGGATGGGCAAATACTCTTGGTGAGATAATCTCCTTTTTCCAAAACCCTGTATCATGACTTCCCGCCTTTGAAGGCAAATACCACCTTGTCGTTGAAGATCGTGATTCGGCAGAAAAGCCTCCGGAGAGTTGTCTTCTGTTCGGAATTTAGTCGTATTTGCAGTTGACTTCTGAATTGCAATGTGGTATAATCTAATCGGAATTAGGTCGACAATACGAATGAATCCGGAGGTTTCAATATGGTTTACAACCGTAGAAAATATGTTCAAATGCTTGCTGACAGACAGTGGAATGGCAGGATCAAAGTGATTACCGGTCTAAGGCGAAGCGGTAAAAGCACAGTCCTGTTTGATCTGTTTAAGACTCATCTGATCGAAAACGGCGTAACACCTGACCGTATCGTCGAAATTGCCCTGGATATCGATGAAAACGAGAAGTATCGCGATCCATATGAACTTTCAAGATTCGTTAGAGAAAAATGCACTGATACAAATACAAAGTATTATCTCTTTTTGGATGAGATACAGTATGCCGTCTCAAAAGAAGAATTAAAGAGTCACGATGAGCCTGTCAGATTGTACAGTGTACTTAACGGGTTCCTTCATATGCGGAACATCGACGTATACGTAACGGGAAGCAACTCCAAACTCCTTTCAAAAGACGTCTCCACAGAGTTCAGAGGCAGAGGGGATACCGTCCGCGTCTATCCCCTTACATTCAGTGAATTTCTTGAGTTTTCAGGAATTGATAAGCGTAGCGCGTACGATGAATATCTTATGTTCGGAGGAATGCCGTATCTGTTAAGTCTGGATACGGATGACAAAAAGTACGACTATCTCGCAAATCTGTTTGAGGAAGTTTATTATAAGGACATCGAAGAACGTTATGATATCCGTTTGCCGGGAGTGCTGCGGGAACTCACCGGCAGTCTGTGTTCATCCATCGGCTCGCTTACAAATGCGAGCAAAATATCCAGAACAGTGAGTTCTGTCAAAGGGATAAAAGCGGATCCGGAGACGATCAACGCTTATCTTACTTATCTGACGGACAGCTTTTTATTTTCAAAGGCGGAAAGATTTGATATTAAAGGCAAGAGATATTTTGAATATCCCTCCAAATACTATGCTGCCGACGTAGGTCTTAGAAATGTGAGGCTGGGACTTCGTCAGCAGGAAGAACCGCATATCATTGAAAACGTCATTTACAATGAACTGGTGTGCAGGGGTTTCAGGATTGATGTGGGTAATATTGAGACAGTCGAGAGAAATCATGAGGGCAGACGTGTCCAAAAAAATCTTGAAGTCGATTTTGTAGCGCGCAAAGGAAGCAAGAAGTATTATATTCAGTCCGCTCTCAATGTGGATAATGAGGAAAAAGCCGAAATGGAGTTAAAATCGCTGCTGTCTATCGATGATTCTTTCAAAAAAATAATAATCTCAAAATCATACGGAAAGAGCTGGACGGACGAAAAAGGGATTCTGAGACTCGGACTCATGGATTTTTTAACGGATGAAACAAGTATTGACCGATGAGCCGGTTGATTAGTTTCCGCGAACGTTCTGTCTTTGTTGACAAGTGCAGTCTGGTCCTTGGCATAATACAGCGTGTCTGTCACCTCTTCTGTCTTGAGGGAACAGACACGCTGTTTTTCATTCATCTATTCGCTCCGCCGTAAAAGAGCGGAAAGAGGAAATGGTCTACGCTTTCCGGGATGGCGGCTGCTTTTGCGTCAGTTTGAACCCTGTCGCCAGAAAGAGCGCGACTTTTTGCAGGCTCTCGTCTTCCACTACCACCTGATAAACGCAGGTGGTTTTTCCGTTTTTGAGACAGCTGGAAACCGCCGTCAGGCGTTTTCCTTTCGGGGCATTGAAAAAGTGAATGTCCACGTTCTGGGCAACCGTCGGAAAGTGCGCGTGATTGGAAGAAACCGCGAAAGCGAAATCCGCGAGAGTAAAGAGGGCTCCGCCCATTACCCCGCCCATGGCGTTCTGATGCATTTCCCCGATTTCCATACTGCAGACGCATTCGGTGTCCGAAAGGGTCTCCAGCTCCACGCCGCTTCCGCTCGCAAACCGGTCCTGCTGAAAATACTCCCGCGCCTCTTCCAGCGATGAAAAGACACCCATTTTTTTCTCCTCTCTTTCGACCCGGGCTCTGTCTTCGCCCTTCTACAGCAGATCGGCGATTTCCAGAATCAGCCGCTCGCTCTTCTCCCACCCCAGACAGGGATCGGTAATGGACTTTCCGAAGATGCCTTCTCCGATTTTCTGGCACCCGTCCTCCAGGTAGCTTTCAATCATCAGGCCCTTCACCAGACGGGCGAGATCCGGATTGTATCTCCTGCTCTGAAGAACCTCTTTCGCGATCCGGATCTGCTCCAGATACCGCTTTCCGGAATTGGCGTGATTGGTGTCCACGATGACCGCATGGTGCTCCAGATCGGGCCTGCCCTCGTAAATGGAAAGGAGATGCATCAGGTCTTCGTAGTGATAATTCGGAATGGATTCCCCGTGTTTGTTCATATATCCCCGCAGAATCGCGTGGGAATAGGGATTCCCCTGCGAATGCGCCTGCCATCCGCGGTAAATGAACGTATGCTTGTGCTGCGCGGCCGTGATGGCGTTCATCATGACCTCCAGATCACCGCTGGTCGGATTTTTCATTCCGACGGGAATCCCAAGACCGCTTGCCGTCAGCCGGTGCTGCTGGTTTTCCACGGAACGCGCTCCGACCGCATTGTAGGCCAGCAGATCGTCCACATATTTGTAGTTTTCGGGATATAGCATCTCGTCCGCGCAGGAGAAACCGGTCTCTTCCAGAACCCGCATGAAAAGGTGCCGGATCGCGACGATTCCCTTGAAGAGATCCGGCTTCTCGGTCGGGTCCGGCTGATGAAGCAGCCCTTTGTATCCGTCTCCCGTCGTGCGGGGCTTGTTGGTGTAAACACGCGGAACGATGAAAATCTTGTCGCGGACCTGCTCCTGAACCCGTCTGAGGCGGCGGATATACTCGAGGACGCTTTCCTCGTTGTCGGCGGAGCACGGCCCGATGATCAGGAGAAAGAGCTCCGAACGTCCGTCGAAAATCTCCTTCAGTTCCTCTGCGCGCCGCTCCACCACATCGGACAGCCGGGAGGAAAGCGGATACATCTCCTTCACTTCCATCGGAATGGCGAGTTTCTTCTCAAAAATCATATTCATCTGAGAAAACCGTGTCCTTTCTATCCGTTCCGCCCCGGCCTGTCAAATGCCGCGCGGCGTTCCGTCGACAGTCTCATCTTGCTCCGGAGTCCTTCTCTGTCATCCTGTTCGAGAAGGCTGCGGAGCTCTTTCATTTCCGCGAGAAACCGGTCCATCTGTTCGAGCAGCGGCCCCTTGTTGCAGAGAAACAGCTCGCTCCACATCGCATCGTTGATCCGTGCGATCCGGGTCAGGTCCCGGAAGGAATCGCCCGTATAATCCGCCAGATGGCGGTTTTCGCTGCAGGTCATCAGGGCAATCGCGATGCAGTGGGTCAGCTGGGAGACGAATCCGATCATCCGGTCGTGTTCCTCCGGGGACAGGACGGCGATTCTGGCAAATCCGAGAATCTGTCCCAGACTCCTGCACCAGTCGACCGCTTCGCGGGAATTCCGGTCGGTGGGAACGACGATGAAATTGGCGTCCCGGAAAATCCGGTCGTCGCTGTTCTGCACGCCAGACACTTCCCGCCCGGCCATGGGATGCGACGCGATGAATTCCACATCCGGCCGTAGCATCTGCTGAATGTCGTAAACGACGCAGGATTTCACGCCTGTGACGTCGGTCAGCATCGCACCCGGCTTCAGCAGGTGCTGATACCGGGCAATCCATTCCCGAAAGGTCCCTGGATACAGGGCAAAGATCACCGTATCGGCGTCCGAAACCGATTCCGCGTCCGGCACGGTGAACCCGCGGTCTATCATGCCGGCGTCCAGCGCATAGCGGACGGCATCCTCGCTGCAGTCCAGCGCCGAGACGGAATAGCCCAGCCGCTTCAGGGCTTTCGCGTAACTTCCTCCCATCAGTCCGAGACCGACGATCAGAATCCGGTTCTCACAGATCCATCCCAGTCCCCGATACCTCCAATCCGAGTTCCTTCAGGCGGGAGAAAAAGTCCGGGAAACTCTTTCCGACCGCTTCCGCGCCCTCGATCCGTCCTCCGGTCAGAGAGGCGAGGAGGGCGTCCGCCATGACGATCCGGTGATCTCCGTGGCCCGAGAGCAGTCCGGCGGGCGGGCGCAGCAAGCCGCCCTCCACCGTCATCCGGTCCGGGCACTGCACGGTTCTGACTCCGAATTTTCCAAGCTCTTCCGCCATCGCGGCGCAGCGGTCGCTCTCTTTGAGCCGCAGCCTCCGCACCCCTTCGAACTCCGCGCCGTGACAGGCGGCGGCAAGCGCCATGCAGACCGGGCCGAGATCCGGCGTATCGGCCAGATTCAGAACCGGCGTTCCCGTGCGGATCCGTTCGAAGAATTCGGGAAAAATTCTGTCCCCCTGAACGCTTTCCGGATTCAGCCCGGTGACCCGGACCGCCCCGCCCAGAGCGTTGAAGGCGTCCAGAAACGCGGCGTTGGACCAGTCCCCTTCGACCGTCACGTCCGCCGGGATGAAACGGGAACCCCCGGGAATCCGGATTTTCCCGTCTTCCGTGAAGGCGGCTTCCACTCCGAACCGACGAAGCGCCCCGACCGTCATCAAGAGATAGGAGCGGCTTTCGACCGGAGGCAGAACGGCGATCTCGCTTTCGCCGTCCAGGAAGGACAGCGCCAGCGCAAGACCGCTGACGAACTGGCTGCTGATTCCGCCCGGCACGGAATAGGTCCCGGACGTCAGCCGGCCGCAAACGGTCACGGATTCCTCCGAACGGTCGAACCGGAATCCCCGCTCCCTGCAGAGATCGGAAAAGACGGACAGCGGCCGCTTCATCAGGGACGCAGTTCCGGTCAGAGTCACTTCCCGCCCCGTCAGCAGGGCAACCGGGATCAGAAACCGCAGCGTCGTCCCGCAGGCCCGGCAGGGTAGAACCCCGTGCGGCGGTTCGGAAAGATCCGTCCCGGCAATCCTTACGGTGTCTCCGCGCCAGTCGATCTCCGCGCCCAGTGCGCGCAGACAGTCCGCCGTCGCGAGAAGATCCTCCGAGGGCGTAACGCCCCGGACGGTGCTGACTCCGCGGGCCAGCGCCGCGCAGAGGAAATACCGGTGGGCAAAACTCTTCGAAGCGGGCGCCGGGACCGTTCCGCATGCCGCGGAAGGCTTCAGTTCAACGACCATGCTTCTCCTCCAAAGACGACGCCAGATACTCCAGCGCTTCCAGATAGCCGTCCCCGCCGTGTCCCCGGATGGTCTTGACGCAGGCTTCCCGGACGAAACTGATCTTCCGGAACGGTTCTCTCCGGTCCGGATCCGTCAGGTGAACCTCCACGGTCGGAATCGAAACCGCCTTGAGGGCATCCAGCAAAGCCACGCTGGTATGCGTATATCCGCCCGGATTCAGGATGATCCCGTCCTCTTTCCCGTATGCTTCCTGGATCCGGTCGATCAGCGCCCCCTCGTGATTGGACTGAAAGAAGGAGATCGCGACGCCGAGTTCTTCCGCACGGCGGCGGATTCGTTCGCAGAGGGACGCATAGGTTTCCGTTCCGTACTGCTCCGGCTCCCGGATTCCGAGAAAATTCAGATTCGGTCCGTTGATGACTAAGATTCTCACTTGTTTTTCCTTTCCGTAAATTCCTCCGCGACGCGGACAGCCGTCTCTTCCGGGGTTCCGTCCCCCGGAATTCTCCGGTCCGCGGTGGCGCGGTAGACCGGAAGCCTCTCCCGGTACAGGGCGGCCAGTTTTTCCGCGGAATCGGAAAGCGGCCGGTCTTCGGTCGGACGGATTGCTTCGACGGAACGGTCCAGCCAGAACAGGCATCCGTTTCGGCGCAGACGGTTCACGCTGTCCGGGCGGAGAACCGTTCCGCCCCCGGTTGCGATCACGAGACCAGTTTTCCGGGAAACCTCCCGCACCGCATCCGACTCGACTTTTCGGAAGGCCTCCTCTCCCTTTTCCCGGATATAGTTCGGGACGGGCATCCCGACATCCTGTTCGATCCGCCGGTCCAAATCCAGAAAAGGCCTTCCGAGGCGCTTTGCAGCTTCCTCCCCGACCGTGGTCTTCCCGCATCCTGGCATCCCGATCAGAACCAGGTTTTCCTTTTCCGCACGGACTTCCCGAAAGATCCGCTCCACGTCGTCCCGGGAAGCCGGCAAGCCGGTAAACAGTTCGGAAGCCAGCGCGGCCTGGGCAACCAGCATATACAGTCCCCCGAGCGCGGGGACTCCGCGCTGCCGGGCGCGGAGAACCAGTTCGGTCGAAAGCGGGTTGAAGATGGCGTCAAAGAGACCTTCCAGCCCGGGAAACCGTTCCGGTTCGATCGGAACGGCGTCCAAATCGGGGTACATCCCGCAGGGCGTCGCGTTGATCAGAACCGAAGCGTCCGAATGACGTTCCAGCGCCTCCCGGTAGGAAACCGCGGGGGAACCCCCGCCGCGGCTGACCGTGATCACCTCGGACGCGCCGAGAGAACGGAGCACCGCGTCCGCGGTGCGTCCGGTTCCGCCGCTTCCCAGAACCAGCGCCTTTTTTCCTTCGACCGGAACGCCCAGCTTTTTCAGTGCCGCGGCCATTCCGCCGAAATCCGTATTGTATCCGGTCAGAATTCCGTTCCGGTTGACGATCGTGTTCACGGCGCCGATCCGTTCCGCGGTTTCGCTGACGCGGTCCAGATACGGAAGAACCGTCTGCTTGTACGGAATGGTCACGTTGATCCCGAGAAACTCCCTTTTCCGGAAGAATGCGGGAAGATCCGACTCCTCCAGTTCCAGCAGCTGATACTCCGGGTTCCCGAGTCTGGCGTGGATCTCCCGGGAAAAACTGTGTCCGAGCCTTTTGGCGATGCATCCGTATTTCATATTGAGTCAAACCTCAGATAGTCGGTACCGAACCGCCCGATCAGAAAATCGGCCAGAACCAGCGCCGTCACGCTGTTCAGAACCGGAATGGCGCGGGGCAGAACGGACGGATCGTGACGTCCCCGGATCTGCAGCACCGCCTCCGATCCGTCCCGGAAATCCACCGTCTTCTGGGGGATCGCGACGGAGGGCGTCGGCTTGACGATACAGGAAAACCGGAGCGGCATGCCGTTGGAGATTCCTCCGTTGATCCCGCCGTTGTGATTCGTTTCCGTGACGACGGATCCTTCCTCCGCCCGGAACAGGTCGTTCCATTCGGATCCTTTCGCATCCGTCATGGAAGATGCGTCTCCGAAGGAAACGCTTTTCACCGCGGGGATACTGAACAGCGCATGAGCAAGTACGCCTTCCAGCGTATCAAACCAGGGTTCCCCGATTCCGGCAGGGACTCCCGTAACCGCGGTTTCCGATACGCCTCCGACGCTGTCGCCCGCGGCTCCCGCCGCCTCCACGGCGGCGCGGATCCGTTCCGCAGCGGACGGGTCCAGAACCGGAAAGGGCGCCTCTTCCAGCGCGTCGAAATCGGCTCCGGGATCGGAAAAAGAACGGTCCTGTATTCCCGCGCAGCGCAGAATGTGGGACCCGATCCGGATTCCCCGTGCCGAAAGGGCCGGGATCAGAATCCCGCCCGCGGCAACCAGCGCGGCGGTCAGCCTGCCGCTGAAATGCCCCCCGCCCCGGTAGTCTTCGAATCCGTGATATTTGCAGAATGCGGAATAGTCCGCATGACCCGGACGGGCAAGACCCCGCCAGCTTTCGTAGTCGGAAGAGGAGACGTCCTCGTTGGGGATCAGGATACAGAGCGGCGTCCCGGTCGTCCGTCCCGAAAAGACCCCGCTGACAATCTGAAAACGGTCGGCCTCCCGGCGTGCGGTTCCGGCGGCGCCGTCGGGTCTTCTTCTTGCAAGACGGGAAGCGATTTCTTCTTCCGAAACTGGAATTCCAGGCGAGAGTCCGTCCAGAACTGCGCCGACCGCAGGCCCGTGACTTTCCCCGAACAGCGTCAGGGTCAGGTTTTGCCCGAAAGTGTTCCTCATTTTGCAAAATCTCCTTCCAGAAGCCGGATCGCCTCCCGGAGCTCTTCCGGAGCCGTCATCTCGACCCGGCAGGACCCGACGGTATCGACCCGGACCGTCGCGATCCGGTCTCCAGCCGCCTTTTTGTCGTGCAGGACCGCCTGAGCGATCCGTTCCGGATCCGTTACGGGGGAAAGGGGCAGCCCGATGCTACGCAGGACCGGAATCAGTCTTTTCCGGACCTCCGGTGAACACATCGGGATCATTCCCAGCGCGACGCACTCACCGTGAAGAAGCGCCCCGGCCGAAACGCTCTCGATCGCGTGACCGACCGTATGGCCGAAATTGAGAATCCTCCGCAGGCCGGCCTCGCGTTCATCCAGTTCCACGATCTCGACCTTCCGCCGGATCGCCCGCTCCAGGATCTCCGGAAGACACTCTTCCGGATGCCCGGCTTCCATACGTTCAAACAGTTCCCGGTCGGACGTCAAGGCGATTTTGACAACTTCCGCCAGACCGTTTGCTACCTGTCTCTTCGGAAGCGTTTTGAGAACCTCCGGATCGATCAGGACGCCGCGCGGCTGCCGGAACGTCCCCGCGACGTTTTTGATTCCCGACAGGTTGACGGCGGTTTTCCCGCCCACGGACGCGTCCGCCATGGCAAGGACCGTCGTCGGAACCTGATAGAAGTCGATTCCGCGGTGATACAGGGACGCGGTCAGTCCGGTCAGATCCCCCGCAACTCCTCCGCCGACGGAGACCGCGCAGTCGCCCCGCTGAAATCCCGCCCGCATCATTTCGGACAGCAGCGACTCGACCGTTGCGAGCGTTTTGCACTGCTCCCCCTGCGGGATCCGGATCACCAGCGGCTCCGCGCATTCCGCCGCCACCGCTTCCGCGTACCCGGCGGGAACGCCTTCGTCCGTGACGATCAGAACCTTTCTCCGGAGATTCCAGAACGTTCCGGCGCGGGAGAGCGCGCCGGACTCCAGAACGATTCCGTAACTCCGTTCTCCCAGAGAAACCGGGATGTTCACGGCAGGTCCTTCCCTTTCGGCAGAACCGTCCCCGATCAGCCTGTTCTGGTACTGTCTGGACAGCTCCAGCATGCCCGAAAGAAACCGCGCATAGTAAGAACGGAGATCCGGGTCCGCCACATACGACAGGCAGCGTTCGGTCAGCTCCCTCTCCCGGTCGGGATCGAAAACAGGCAGACCCCGCTCCTTCTTGTAGGCGGCAATCGCAGCCGCCGCCTCCATTCTGCGGCAGAACTGCTCGGCCATCTCCCGGTCCGCCGAGTCGATGACTTTTCTGGCTTCCTCTCGCAAATCCATTTTGATCTCTCCCAGTCCTTTCGGATAACGGAAAAAACAGAAGCGGCTCCGTCCGAAAACAGAACCGCTTTTTCTCTTGAAAAAGTTGACTGCTTACGTTCGGGATGCCGGGACTGTTATCCCATAGAAACCAAAGCCCGCGTAATAGCGAACGTAAGAAAACAAAGCGGATCCCGCGCTGAAAGAGCGGGAAAAATCGATACGCAGTTCCATCGCAGGCTCCTTTCCGCCGGCTGACCGGCTCCTTTTTTTCATTTTATCATAGTTTTCCCGGGTTGTCAATTCCTTTTTTCGGACCCGGGATGCCCCCCCGGATCCGAAGAAACAATCATAAGGGCCGGAATCAGTCCACCTTGGGAAGCTTGGAGAACCCGACTTCCAGATCCTCGTCGGTCGGGATGTAGTCGTCCATTTTCCCGTCATGGAATTTCTCGTACGCAACCATGTCGAAATACCCCGTGCCGGTGAGGCCGAACACGATGGTCTTCTCTTCGCCGGTTTCCTTGCAGCGCATCGCTTCGTCAATCGCGACCCGGATGGCATGAGCGCTTTCCGGAGCCGGGAGAATTCCTTCGGTTCTGGCAAACTGCTCGGCCGCCTCGAACACCTTCGTCTGGGGCACGGATACCGCCTCCATTAGTCCCTCGTCATACAGTTCGGAAAGGATAGGGCTCATTCCGTGATACCGAAGCCCTCCTGCGTGATTCGGAGCGGGAATGAAGTCGGCGCCCAGCGTATACATTTTGGCAAGCGGACACACCATTCCGGTATCGCAGAAGTCATAGGCAAATCTTCCTCTGGTAAAGCTTGGGCAGGACGCGGGCTCTACCGCGATAATCCGGTAATCCGCTTCTCCTCGGAGCTTCTCGCCCATGAACGGGGAAATCAGGCCGCCCAGATTGGAACCGCCGCCAGCGCATCCGATGATCATGTCGGGCTTGATTCCATATTTGTCCAGTGCGGTTTTTGTCTCCAGTCCGATGATGGACTGATGGAGAAGAACCTGATTCAGGACGCTTCCCAGAACGTAGCGGTAGCCCTCTCTCGTCGTGGCGGCCTCAACCGCTTCCGAAATGGCGCAGCCCAGGCTGCCCGTGGTTCCCGGATGCGCCGCAAGAATTCTGCGTCCCACTTCCGTTTCCATGGACGGAGAAGGAGTCACAGAAGCGCCGTAGGTTCGCATGACTTCTCGGCGGAAGGGCTTCTGCTCGTAGGAAACTTTGACCATATACACTTTACAGTCCAGACCGAGATATGCACATGCCATGGACAGCGCGGTACCCCACTGGCCTGCGCCCGTTTCCGTGGTGACGCCCTTCAGTCCCTGCTTCTTTGCGTAGTACGCCTGAGCGATTGCGGAATTCAGTTTGTGGGATCCGCTCGTATTATTGCCCTCGAACTTGTAGTAAATCTTGGCCGGGGTCTGGAGCTTCTCCTCCAGACAGTAGGCTCTGACCAAGGGAGACGGACGGTACATCTTGTAGAAACTGAGGATTTCATCGGGAATCTGGAAGTAGGGCGTGTCGTTGTCGAGTTCCTGACGGATCAGTTCCTCGCAGAAAACGGGTGCCAACTCATCTGCCCCCATCGGCTGATGCGTTCCCGGGTTGAGAAGGGGTGCCGGTTTTTTCTTCATATCGGAGCGGACATTATACCATGCAGTAGGCATCTCAGACTCATTCAGATAAATTTTGTAAGGGATTTTTTCCATAATCGTTACATCCTTTCTGTTTCTTCTGTTTGACCGACATCGTTTTCTTTCTAATTGACTGTTCAGAGGATGTTGTTCCGGCGCGCAACGCGCCATCGTTTGTCTCTGCGGATCATCCGGCCGCTCCTTTCTTGTTTCAAAAACAAAAAATCCTGTCCCTAGCATTCTGTTGCTGGGACAGGACATTATCCTGCGGTGCCACCCGGCTTGACATGCGGATCATCCGCACATCCTCTCATCAGCATACCCGACTGCGATATGCCGGCCTTTGATCACGGAGCGCCATCTCCGTCTCACATACTCCGGAATCCATCCGTTTCTGCTCGCCCTCGGAAGGCCATTCAGATCTGCTTTTCCTGCCGTGCTCTCACCTGCCACGGCTCTCTGGGAGGAACGGGTCAGATCCTACTCACCCTTCTTCAACGGTTTGTCGATGCGGGGATTATAGCACATCCCCTATTCTCTGTCAAGAGTTTTTTGCTTTTTTTTGAGGCACAGTTATTCCACACACAGTGTCAGAATCCTGTACCGGTTCAAAAAAACTGCATCGACTCACTTTTCGGACTCGGATGCTGTTGGATTCTTCAGAGTTTTATATCGGACACCCGGTCGGTACCCTTCGAAAATGACAACGTCTGCATCCTTCTCGTTCTTCTCTTCCCTGCTTGTCCAGGAAACCCTGAGGGCACCCATTTTCTCCGCAATCCGGACGGAAACCGGTTTTTCCCCAATGCGGTACGCGATAAATTCCGGGCGGGCAATCACGTTCCAGAGAAGGTTGCCGAGGGAAAAAGCCGTCAGCGGTCCGAATCCTGCCTCCCGATACCATCGTGTCGGTTGAGAAAGGATTCCACGCAGAATATCCCCGGCGTGCTTCCGGAAAAAGGCGACGATGCGCGGATCGAAACTTTCAATACAATACTCTCCCGGAAAGGAGCGGAGCAGCGACAGGGTCTTTTCGCACAGTTCTCTGTCGTGCTTTCCGTGCTTGAGTTCCACGATGACGGGGACTTTTCCGCCGATATGGGACAGAACCGCCGAGAAAGCCGGAACAGATTCCGGGGAATCGAAAATCCGAACTTCCCCCAGTTCCGCCATCGTACAGGCGTCGACTCTTTTATCGAATCCGCAGACACGGTCTAGCGTGTCGTCGTGACAGACCACGACCTCTCCGTCTGCGCTCAGCTGAACATCGAGTTCAACCCCGTATCCCGAGGCAACGGCAGCATCGAAGGCCGCGAGTGTGTTTTCGGGGGCAAATGTTTGATTGTCGTACAGCCCGCGATGCGCGATATTTCTTCCGTAGAAAGGACGGGATTTCTCGGACCCCGCTCTGCCTGGAGCAATCAGAAACAGCCAAAGCGCCCCGAAACCAATCAGAACAAGGGCCGGAATCCAGACAAAAGGAGGCATGCGATCACTCGCCTTCCAGCGCTTCGAGGCCGTAGGTGTTGGAAACCCGTTTCGCCTTGATGTTCTTGACCAGGACGATGAAAACGGCAGCGCTCAGCGCAAGCATGATCGCCGAATAGACCGGGAGTGCGCTCCAGGCAAGGGTCGCTTTGAACACGAGGCCCAGGAGAATCGGGGTAACGGTTTGAGCGGACATGCTTGCCGCATAGTAAAAACCGGTAAACTTCCCGATCTTTTTGTTGGAGCAAAGCTCTACCACCATGGGGAAAGAACAGTTGTGAACCAGCGCCATTCCGAAGCCGCGGATCACCCAAACGGCGTAGAGAAGAACAGGAAAGGCGTGTTCGCCATTCGCGCCCGTCACCGTTCCGGTCGGACGGACGAAACACATGACCGCCATGCCGGCAAGCGTAAAGAGCAGCCCCGCGGAAATGGTCCACTTCCGGCCGATCCGGTCTGCAATCAGGCCTGCGATTGCAAACCCTGCGACGCTGGCCAGACCGCCGAGGATCGTCAGGAGCATGGTCGAACTGGAAGCAGAATTCAAATAATAGATCACGTAATTCCCGATGTAGGTCCCGATCGCGTTGTCCGCCATGAACCAGAGGAATTCCGCGCCGAGGATGGCAAGAAGCATCCGCCTGTTCGCCCGGGTCATCGGAGCATCGTCCGAGACGGGATTCTCGATCGCGGCAAGCTGCTCGCCAAGTTCGAGTTCTTCCTTCATCTCTTCCGCAATCCGATTTTCCCGAATCGTAAAGAACAGAACGAAGGCGGAGATCACCATGAGAACCGATGCGGCCAGGAACGGAATCTCGATGATCCAGAGTTTCCGGGCCTCGTCGGATACGTTAATGTAATCGGATAATTTCAGGAAGATGCCGAGAACCGTGGCGAATGCTCCGCCGAAATAGCCCATGATATTGATGATGCCGTTGGCCTTTGCCCGCAGGGGTTTCGGAGTGATGTCCGGCATCAGGGAGACGGCGGGATTGCGGTACATCATCATGAAAAGGAGTACGATCCCCATCATGATGACCATGCCGACTACGTTGTTGTAGTGGAAGAACAGAGGAATGAACGGGAACGCCACCGCTGCGACAAGAGTTCCGCAGAGGATAAACGGCATCCGTTTTCCGATGGGCGTCCGTGTCCTGTCGGAAAGGTTTCCGAAAATCGGAAGGAGAATCAGAGCGGCAAGATTGTCGCATGCCATTACGATTCCGACGATCCACTGAACGTTCAGGATTTTATCCGCGTCCGCGATCTTCAGTTCCGCCGAGGAAAGGTTATACATCTGTCTCGCGAAGATATCCGTCAGGAATGTCGGGCACCAGGAATCATAAACCTGCCAGAGCAGAAGGATTCCGAAAAAGGCAAATCCGATCAGAAACGTGCGGCGGTAGTTCAGCTTGAGGGCAGGAATGCCTGTGTTGTTCTGTGTCACGCGCGTATCCTCCTTAATTTACAACATTTCCGCGGAAGTTTTTCCGTTCCGGACCGGGGCGTTTCCTCACAGTTTCCGGACGGAAAGGGTTACGGTTTCTCCGTTGAGATTCCATTCCTTCGCAAACGTCAGTTCCTCGCCGTAGCGAACCGCTTCGCAAAGCGTGTCGCGACAGATCGAGGTCTCATTTCTGCGGAGAATCTCCTGGACTTTTTCGCTTCCCTGAATTCCAACCCAGATATGGTCGGTCACATCGAATCCGCTGTCTTTCCGCATCGTCTGGATTTTCGACAGCAGTTCACGGACCATGCCCTCCTCCAGAAGTTCGGGGGTAAGATTGGTATCAAGCACCACGGAAATACCGCCGTCCGAAACGGATTCCCATCCCGCCTTCTGCGACACGGAGATCAGAAGATCATCCTTGGACAGCTCCGCCTTTGAGCCGTCCGGGAGCGTCAGAACCAGTTTCCCTGTTTCTTCCAGTTCGTCCATGGCAGCCGTACCGTCCAGGGACGCCAGCGTTTCCCGAATCGCTCCGAGCAGCTTGCCGAACCGCGGTCCCAGCGTCCTCATCTGCGGCTTGAAGGAATAGTCCGTGAATTCCCGGACCGAATCCGTAAACCGGACATCCTTGACGTTCAGCTCATCCTCGATGATCGAGCAACAGAAATCCGGGAGCGAAAAATCCGACTTGACATAAGCGCAGGCAAGGGGCTGGCGGTTCTTGAGGTTCGCCTGATTCCGGCAGGCGCGCCCCAGAACCACGACGGAGAGAACATCTTCCATTTCCTTTTCGAGATCGGGAAGGATCCTGGTTTCGTCCGCTTTCGGAAAATCGCAGAGATGAACGCTCTCAGGCGCTTCCGGATCCACGGAACAGACAAGATTCCGATAGATCTCTTCGGAGAGGAACGGAACCATGGGAGCCGAAATCTTGGCGAGCGTGACGAGCGCGGTAGAGAGGGTCAGATAAGCGTTGATCTTATCCTGCTCCATTCCCTTTGCCCAGAACCTTTCACGGTTTCTCCGGACGTACCAGTTGGACAGTTCATCCACGAAATCCGTCAGTGCCCGGCAGGTTTCGGGAAGTTTATAGGAAGAAAGACACTCGTCGACGGTACGGACGGTCGACTGCAGCCGGGAGAGAATCCAGCGGTCCATGACATTCAGGGTGTTTTCGTCCATCCGGTGTTCCGTCGGATTAAACGAGTCGATGTTCGCGTAAAGAACGTAGAACGCGTACGTGTTCCAGAGCGTTCCCATGAACTTCCTCTGTCCTTCCGTCACAGCCTCCGCATAGAAACGGTTGGGAAGCCATGGAGCAGAATTGGAATAAAAATACCAGCGGATGGCATCGGCCCCGAACTGTTCCAGAGCCTCGAACGGGTCCACGGTATTTCCCTTCGACTTGGACATCTTCTGACCGTCCTTGTCCAGAACATGCCCGAGGACAAGAACATTGCGGTAGGGAGCGCAGTCAAAAAGGAGTGTGGAGATGGCCATCAGGGAATAGAACCAGCCGCGCGTCTGGTCAACGCCTTCCGAAATGAAGTCCGCCGGGAAGTGAGACTCAAAGATCTCCCGGTTCTCAAACGGATAATGCCACTGCGCGAAGGGCATGGAACCCGAATCAAACCAGCAGTCGATCACCTCGGGAACCCGGTGCATCTCTCCTCCGCATTCCGGACAGGTGATCGTAACCGCGTCGATGAACGGACAGTGGAGTTCCACCCCGTCCGGGCAGTTGCCGGAACGTTCCTTCAGTTCCGCCCGGGATCCGATTGCCTGACGGCAGCCGCAGGCGCATTCCCAGATATTCAGCGGCGTTCCCCAGTAGCGGTTCCGGGACACTCCCCAGTCCTGAATGTTCTCAAGCCAGTCCCCGAACCGACCCTTTCCAATGGAGGCGGGAATCCAGTTGACCGTCGCATTGTTGCGGATCAGCTGTTCCTTGACAGCCGTCATCTTGATAAACCAGGAATCTCTCGCGTAGTAGAGAAGCGGCGTTCCGCAGCGCCAGCAATGGGGATACTCGTGCTCAAATTTCGGCGCGGAAAATAATTTTCCTTCATTATTTAAGTCAGCCAGGATTTTCGGATCCGCATCCTTGACGAAAAGGCCGGCGTAATCCGTCTCCTGCGTCATCTCGCCCTTCGTGTTGACAAACTGGACAAAGGGAAGATCGTACGTCCGTCCGACCCGTGCGTCATCTTCGCCGAACGCCGGGGCAATGTGAACAATTCCGGTTCCGTCGGTCATCGTGACATATCCGTCGCAGGTGACATAGAACCCGTTTTTGGCCTGTTTCGCGACCGCATCTCCGGTCGCGCGGAAAAGCGGTTCGTATTTTTTCCCTTCAAGATCCTTTCCTTTCATCCTGTCGAGGATCTCGTAGGCGGGCGCTCCGTCCCGGGAAAGGGGGCCGAGCACGGAATCCAGCAGGGCTTCCGCCAGATAATAGACGAATCCGTCCGCGGCGGACACCCGGCAGTAGGTTTCCTCAGGGTTCACGCAAAGCGCGACGTTGGAAGGAAGCGTCCACGGTGTGGTGGTCCATACCAGGAAAAAGGCGTCTTCCCCGCTGACCCGGAATCTGACGACCGCGGAGCGCTCCTTGACGGTCTTGTATCCCTGTGCAACCTCGTGGGAAGACAGAGGGGTGCCGCATCTGGGGCAGTAAGGGACGATCTTGAACCCTTTGTACAGAAGCCCCCGGTCGTAAATCTGCTTGAGCGCCCACCATTCCGACTCAATAAAGGAATCGTGATAGGTCACGTAGGGATCGTTCATATCCGCCCAGAACCCGACGGTGCGGGAGAAATCCTCCCACATTCCCTTGTATTTCCAGACGGATTCCTTGCATTTCTCCACAAAAGGAGCCAGACCGTACGCTTCGATCTGTTCCTTTCCGTTGATTCCGATTGCTTTCTCCACTTCAAGCTCGACGGGAAGTCCGTGCGTATCCCAGCCGGCTTTCCGGGTTACATGCATCCCTTTCATCGTATAGTAACGGGGAAGCATGTCCTTGATTACACGGGTCAGAACATGTCCGATGTGGGGTTTTCCGTTCGCCGTGGGCGGACCGTCGTAAAAGGTGAACTCGGGACAGTTCTCCCGGTTTTTCATGCTCTTTTCGAAAATCCGGTTCTCTTCCCAGAATTTCGCCGTTTTCTTCTCTCTTTCCACAAAATTCAGACTGGCAGGTACTTTCTCGTACAACATCGTCTCTTCCATGGATCCTTTCTGATTGATTTGTGTGCCCTGTGTTCAAAAAAACGGGTCTGACCCGCCGGAAATCCGGAACAGGACAGACCATCCGTCTGCAACCACCTATTCAAGTCCACTTCGGTCAGCGCCAGGCAAACCGTGCCCCGGTTACGGAGGGGATCCGTCTCGGCTTACTGAACGGCCGTCCGCGGCCGCCGTTCTGCTTCGCAACTCGGAAGGGATCTTCGGAAGGCAGTTCCCTGCCGCGCTCCCAGCTCTGCGCGACTCTCTGTGAGTTCCCTGCCGCCTACTCGCTTCGTCAATGTCTTTGGAATTGTCAATTAATGATATCATAACATCGGGGGAAAGTCAAGTCTTTCCGCAAGGGTTGCGCACCGGTTTGCGGTTTTTTGGCAAGTTTTCCGTTTTTCCGTTTCACGTGAAACGAAAAATATAATGGTTTTGTTGCAGTTTTCTGAAAAGTTGCCTATAAAAGTCCGACAATCTGCAGATAATCCGCCAGAATCAGCGTCCTGAGCTCCGAGGGACGGATTCCCGCCCGCCAGGCGATAAGATTCAGCCTCCGTTCGGTACTCTGCTTCATCGTGAGGCGGATGCCTCTGCCAAGCAGACTCCCCTCCTCGGTTCTCCCCCGGGCAAGAATGTAGTCTTCCCCGATCCGGGAAAGGGGCAGACCCTTTTCCAGGGCAGCCTCTCCTTCCTCTCCGGAGGGAACGGATGCAATCCAGCGTTCCAAAATCCACCGCAGCGCGCTCGCACGGGGCATTCCGGTCTGCTCTCCGAAGC
>JAGAFM010000051.1 GCA_017612655.1 Clostridia bacterium
CGGGCGAAGGTCTTTACGTTTTCTGCGCCGTTTTGGTATTCAGATCTTTCTCTCCGGTCACACCATCATCACTTCGTCGTAATGTCCCGGAAAAAGATCATCCGGACCGTCTGCCCGACCGTGTAATCGTTTCTCGTTATGGAACGGTATGCACAGTGTTCCCGGACTATTCCTTTCTCGTCCGTAAATTTTACATAATAATAGTAATTATCGTCCTCGTCTTCCGGAAACCAGTCGATCCGGGAAACGACGGCATCCGTCTCGATCCCCACTTTATCGCGGTTCAGATACCGGATCAATGCCGGAATCCCCGAAAGAATGGAGATGACGATAAGAATCACGACAAAAACCATAACGAACCCCTCCTCTATACAGATTCAAAAACATTATACCATCTCCGAGCCGGAATGACAAGCCCTGAACGCATTTTTATTCAAGCCTCTCCGATCTCAAATTTCCCGTCTTCTTCCTTCCGGCACGTCTGACTTCCGTCCGCTTCAGGGAAAGATTTTTTACCGGTGCTCTTGTTTTTTTTTACAGAATCCTGTATAATGAAATTATGATCCATGCCTTGTGCGGGATCCACGCATTGTAATCCGAAAGGGGCTTGACAGCGATTGCACTCCGGGCTGTCCTCGACAGACAAGCAGACGGGTTCAGTTCGTTTTTTTGCGCTTCCCCCAAAACAGAGTACGGACCCAAAAGCGGCGCTGGAATCGCTGCGTCCGGGTCTTGTCTTTATCGCACCCCCAGAGCTTGAAAGGATCAGGGAGAAACAGAACCGTTTCGTTCAGGAGGTGATTCACTCCATGCAGACCCCGAATACAAACCAACCGCCGGAACAACAGGGCTATCAGCCGACAAACCAACCGCAGAATCAACAAGGGTATCAGCCCTATCCGCAGCAGAATCCGCAGGGCTATCCGGGTTACCCCCCGCAGAATCAGCAGTTTTACCAGAATATCCCGCAGCAGCCCGTGCAGGGTTATCCGGGCTATCTGCAGCCGATCCCGCAGGAAGCCCCGAAAAAGAAGCATTCCAAAGCATGGATCGCCATCCCAGTTACACTCGCCATTCTTGCGCTCGGGTACTTCGGGGTCCGCTGGGTCCTTGACAACAGGATCGTTCTGGTCGCGGAACCAGTCGATCCCGACAACGGCGGCAAGCAGCTTCAAAACGGGACATCGGATCAACCGCCGGATGTGATCCCGGATGAAACGCCCGACAAGCCTCAGGAAGAACCGCGGACGATCTCGTTTCCCGTCAATCCCGCGCTGCCCGCGGATGTCGATGTTGTTTTCGAGGCTCTGACCAATTACGCGGATTCCTTCACTCACGTAGGGGTCTGATATGTCTACAAGGATGACGACACGGAAGTGACGATCACCGTCGTGCCGCCTGAAACGGTCGAGAAGGAGGTCGGGGCGGTCTCCACCGAAAATGCTGCCGCTCCCCCGGTCGTCACGGGAAAAAGCGGGGACACCTCCTACACTGCTGTCACAACGCCCGAAAAGACGGTGGTATATGTGACGGCGGGAGATCAGACGGTGAAGGCTGAAACGAAGAACGGCAGCAAAGAGATAAAGGAACCGACGAAAACGGTCCGGAAGACGGCTTCCGTAGCGGCGACCGCGATGACGGCCGCTCGTGTGGAGGATCCGTATGCGAAAAGCCGGGACGACTACGACCACAACCACGCCGTCTATTTTATGGAATACGCCGATTGCCTGATCTTCTACCCGGCTCAGCTGACGCAGAAGAGGTGCTTCGAGGATCAGAGCGTCATTTTCTCCGACAGCCGCTCCTCCGCGTCCTGTTCCGTGAAGCTTGAACACAATCCGTACCGGAACATCGAAGAGCTCGAATCCCTCATGAAGAACAGCCCGAACAACACAGTTCTCGGGTGGGGAAAAGACTGGCTGACGTCGGAGAACATCCGGAACGGAACCGTCACATTCACTTATGTCGGCTTCGGTCAGAAATTCATGGTCACCGCACAGTTCTCCTATCCCGAAAAATACGGCTTCGTGTTCGGCGAACTGCGCGATCTGATCCGTTGCCGCTTCATCGAAGGCGCAAAATGGAAGAGCGAGTCCCGTCCTCCCCGTTCGCGGCGGGCTTCGAATTTCGGCGCGTCGTCCATGGGTATTACTGATCTGTATTACCCGAACCACGATCTCTGGCTCGCGCTGCCCGATACCTTCGATGAGCAGGAGGACAGCGAGGACTGCATCGTGTTCTATGATGAGAAGAACAAGGAATCCGCGCGTGTCACCTTCGCCGCCGTCCGGGAGGGCGAAGGTGACAATCTGTTCGATGTGTTCGAGGTCGTTGCCGAGGACTGGGACGTGATGGTCGGTGACGACTACATCCGCTGGCGCAACCGGAACGGTATGTATATCGGAACGGTCTGCGGGAACCGCGCAGCGCTTCTCGAATTCACGGGCGATCAGTCGTATTACACCTACGAAGCGCTTTATGACGATCTGATCTGCCATTTTGTCCCGCGATATGAGGAAGAGCGGCCCGAACGAGGCGGGGATCCGAAACCCGCCCCCGCGAACGAACTCGTCACCGTCATCATCAACATCATCGAAGAGATCCGGCAAGAGGAAATCACGATCATCCAGTACGATTCCAGTGAAGGGAACGACCCCCTGTTCTATTACACGGAAGCCGATCGCATCGCTGCGAACTCCACCGTGTGGGATTATGCCGCGATGCCTGCTTCCGACCGGGAATCCCTTTTCGTCACCCTCACGACAATCCTGCTGTACAACGGCTATGTCGAGGACGCGGATTTTTCCTCCGATACTGAGAACATTCTCACCGATCTGAACGCTCTGCTCACGGAAATCATCTCCGAGAATCCAGAACTGTTCGAGGAAAAAGACTCCGGCTCCGAGATACAGGATCTGTTCCCCTATTACTGCCAGGTGGTCGGCCTATATGACTATCCGGAATACCGCTCGCCTTCCGAAACCGCTCTGCCCGAACCGGAATGGATGGTGATCATCCGGGAGGAAATGGATGACGATGAAGTATTCTATACGCTGATCGGGTATTTCGATTGGGATCGGATCCGGGAAATTCTCGACGAAGGCGGCGATCTGGAGGACTGCGACCTCACTGTCATACTCGTACCGAGTTTCTTTGAAGACGACGATCCGGACGAACCAGACGAGCCGGACGAGCCGGATGAGCCGGACGAGCCGGATGAGCCGGACGAGCCGGATGAGCCGGACGAGCC
>JAGAFM010000052.1 GCA_017612655.1 Clostridia bacterium
CTTCCCGGACATCATCACGGCGAACAAGTCCTGCGACGCGACGCCCTACTACACGAACTCCTCCCACCTTCCTGTGGGATTCACGGAGGACATCTTCTCCGCGCTGGACATCCAGGACGACCTGCAGACCCTCTACACCTCCGGAACCGTCTTCCACGCCTTCCTCGGAGAAAAGCTCCCCGACTGGCGCTCGGCGGCGAACCTGGTCCGCAAGATCGCGGAGAACTACAAACTGCCGTACTACACGCTGTCCCCGACCTATTCCGTCTGCACCAAGCACGGCTATCTCGCCGGAGAGCAGAAGACCTGCCCGGTCTGCGGAGGAAAGACGGAGGTCTACAGCCGTATTACAGGTTACTACCGTCCCGTTCAGAACTGGAACGACGGTAAGACGCAGGAGTACAAGGACCGCAAGACCTATGACATCGTCAACTCCAAACTGACGCATACCGGCGTTCTCCATCCCGACACCGTCTCCGCCGCTGTTCCGACCAAGCCTGCCGCCGAGACTCCCGCTCCCGCACCGGCGGACTCCGACATCCTGCTGTTCGCTACCAAGACCTGCCCCAACTGCAAAATTGCGGCGGCGTCTCTAGACAAGGCTGGAATCGGTTACAAGAAACTATACGCGGATGAGGCCAAGGAACTTGTCGAGCAGTATAAGATTCGTCAGGCTCCCACGCTCGTCGTAATCGACGATACGGGCATTCAGGCCTATGCCGGCGTTTCCGAAATCAAGAAGTTCATAGGGAAATAAATCATGGTGTACGATGTAATCGTCATCGGGGGAGGTCCTGCCGGACTCACCGCGGCCGTGTACGCAAGGCGCGCGGACCGGTCTGTCCTGGTTCTGGAGAAGGGAAGCTTCGGAGGGCAGATTACGTTTTCTCCCAAAGTGGAAAACATTCCCGGATTTCCGGAGATTTCCGGAACGGAGTTTGCCGACCGCTTCGTTGGACAGGCACTGGATCTTGGCGCCGATATGGAAAGCGCCGAAGTCCTGGAGGTTCGCCCGGGCGATCCCATGACGGTCGTCACAGACGACGGCTCTTATCAGGGGAAAACCGTTATTCTCGCAACGGGCGCCAAACACCGGACTCTCGGCCTTCCCGAAGAGGAATCCTATATCGGGAACGGAATTTCCTTCTGCGCGGTCTGCGACGGCGCGTTCTATTCCGGACGCGAAGTCGTTGTGGTCGGGGGAGGAAACTCCGCTCTGCAGGAGGCCCTTCTTCTCGCGGATCTCTGCTCCCGTGTGACCATCGTTCAGAACCTTGCATTTCTGACCGGAGAAGCGAAACTGCAGGCGCAGATCGCCGCCAGGGAGAATGTTACCATCCTGTATGAAACGCTTGTTACCGGATACCTCGGCGAAGACGGCTCTCTGACCGGAGTTGTTCTCGAGGGTCCGTCCGGTGTCACGGAAATGAGAACGGACGGCGTTTTTCTCGCGGTCGGTCTGATTCCCCAGAACGAGCCTTTCGCCGCTCTCGTTCCCCTGAAGAACGGGTACGTCGACGCGGACGAATCCTGTCTGACGGGAACGGACGGTGTCTTTGTTGCCGGTGACTGCCGGAACAAAACGGTGCGGCAGGTTGCGACAGCCTGCTCGGACGGTGCGGTCGCCGCACTTGCGGCGTGCCGGTACCTCGACCGCTGAACACCGGATTTTCGGTCCACAATCGAACAGAAGCAGCCGGACGGTCTTTGAGCGGTCCGGCTTTTCTTTCTGGCTCCGGGCTGAGCCATTCCTTCCGGGGTTTCCGTGACGGTTGTGTGAAGATTTTCCGCAGATTTGCAAAAAAAGGACCGATGGGGCTGATTGTTCAAGAACTGTTCACATTATCTTGGTATAATCAAAATAAATGAGTCTGCGGGTAACCGCCCGGACGGTCTTGCCCCGTGCGGAAAGAATAGCGGAGGTACTATGATCAAGATCGAACATCTGGTCAAACAGTTCGGCGAGATACGGGCTGTTGACGACATCAGCTTCGAGGTCAAAGAGGGAGAGGTCGTCGGATTCCTGGGTCCGAACGGAGCCGGGAAGACAACGACCATGAACATGATTACGGGCTATCTTTCCTCCACTTCCGGAAGCGCCGTGATCGACGGAATCGATATTCTCGATCAGCCGCTGGAAGCGAAGAGAAGGATCGGGTTTCTGCCCGAACAGCCGCCTCTGTATCTGGATATGACGGTTGAGGAATATCTGAATTTCATCTACGATCTGAAGGGCTGCACCCTGAATCGCCGGAAGCACCTGATGGAGATCTGCGAGGTCGTCCGCATCGTCGAAGTCTACCGGAGAATTATCCGGAACCTTTCGAAAGGATACCGGCAGAGGGTCGGCATCGCGCAGGCGCTTGTCGGAAACCCCAAGGTGATCATCTTCGACGAGCCGACGGTCGGACTGGATCCGAAGCAGATCGTCGAGATCCGTACTCTGATCCGCACCCTCGGAAGAAATCACACCGTGATCCTTTCGACGCACATCCTTCCCGAGGCAAGCGCCGTCTGCGAGAGGATCGTCGTCATCAACAAGGGGAAGCTCATTGCCAACGAAAAGACGGAAGACATGGCGAAAGTCGTCGACGGAAACCGGAGGCTGAGCGTCCGGATTGCCGGTCCGACCGATGCGGTTCTCCGGACCGTCCGCGCGACGCAGGGCATCGCCCATGCGGAGCTGATCGGCCACAAGGAGGGAGACGCGCATACATACCTGATTGAAAGCGAACCGGGCGTCGATTCGCGCAGACCGCTCTTCTATTCGCTTGCCCAGTCCGATTTCCCGATTCTGGGAGAAGAATCCATGGGCACCAATCTGGAAGATGTTTTCCTGGCTCTTCTTGACAAGAACGACGAACGGAAGCGGCTGAAGAGAGAGGCCGTAACCAAGGCAGGCAACACGAAGATTATCGACCGAACCGGGAAGTGACGCCCCTTCGGGAATGGGAGGACTGCATGTCAGCAATCTATAAACGGGAGATGCGAGCCTACTTCACGTCTCCGATCGGATACCTCTATATCGCCGTGTTCTTCGCGGCCAACGGAGCTCTCTTTTCCTACCTGACTCTGGAAGCGGGCAGCTCCAGCGACATCGGGAATTATTTTCTGATCGTCATGTTTCTGTTCATCGTCCTGATCCCGCTTCTTACCATGAAGCTTTTCTGCGAGGAACGGAAACAGAAGACGGAACAGCTTCTTCTGACCGCTCCGGTCAGCCTGACGGAGATGGTTCTCGGTAAGTTCTTCGCGGCCTACACGATGTTTGCGGGAACGTTTCTCGC
>JAGAFM010000053.1 GCA_017612655.1 Clostridia bacterium
GCCATGTTCATGGAACCCGCACTGACGCCGAAGATCGCTGCGTGGCAGTCAAGCAAAGCCTCATAGCAGTCTTTCTCTCTGATCAAACCCTCTGCGCTAAAAACGAAAACTGGACTGCGCATAAGAAATTGATTCACGTGTACCCGTACGTCCACGCGGTACACGGTGTCAATTTCTCAACGCAGGCCACTTGACGAGTTTTGGAAATTATACCGCGGGAGAATAAGCGAATCGGTTATTATACACCCGAAAAATCTGGTCGTAACGGACGGATTGATCAAAATTCCACCCTATATGACTTTTACTGCTTTGTGATTTTTTGGAAAACCGCATCGATTTGTCAAGTAAAAATGCTATACTAATTCGGTTCCCTAGAATGGGGAGTGATTCCCGTTGACACTCTCCTGCATAAAGAGGCCGGAGTCTGATCGCTGCGACGTCGTGGAAGGAGAGAAGAACAGGAATGGCTGAAATCGGAGCAAAAGATCGGTTTGTGAATCATCTGAAGATTGATTTTGCCGTAAAACAAAAAAAGGGGCTGCCCTTCATTCTGGCATCTGCAGTTTTGTGGACCATTATGCTGTTTGCTTTTCTCACGGATCTGAATCTTACCGCAAAGAATGTGATTGCCATGTGCTGCTCGGCGCTGTTGATGCCCGTCGGAATGCTTTTCGGCAGGATACTGAAAGTGGATATCTTCAGCAAAGACAATCCGCTCAGCGGGCTTTCCGTTGTTGCGGCGCTCAATCAGCTGATGTATCTTCCGATTGTTCTGTGGACAATGTACGCTGTTCCGGATAAGATGATAATGGTATATGCCATCGCCGTCGGTGCACATTTCCTGCCCTATTATTGGATCTATTTTTCACCGACCTATTTTTACGCCTCCATTCTCATACCGATTGCATCTTTGCTGTTCGGGATCTATTTCAGTCAGGCGGTAGTCTGCGTTTCTTTTGTTGTCTTTGATATTCTTATCTGCATACTGCTGTGTCTGGAAAATAAGCAAGCCGAAAAATACCTCAAAGCCATCGCAGAAACGGAATAGTGTTTCTCGACCGGAGAGAATCGCGTCCTCAACGGATTGCGCCTTTCAGAACAATTTCGGCGGCGGAACCCCAATCTCCCGAGAAGGGTGGGTTTCCGCCGCCTGGAAATGTAGACTGCGTTGAGAAATTGACACCGAGTACCGCGCGGACGTACGGGTACAGGTGAATCAATTTCTTATGCGCAGTCCACAAGTTGTTTTAGATTTTTACGCAAATTTGTTTTTGAATTTTGCGGAGCATCGTTTTCGGCTCGGAGTGAAAAAACCTCCTTTGCAAAAAACGCAAAGGAGGTTTTTGTATAAGTATCGTGCAATTTACCCGCGGCTCAGAGGCTCAGATCCAGCGGCTTACCGTCCTGGAAAAGATTGGAAGCGGAAAGATGACGGATGTCTCCCTTGTTGACGAGCAGAGGCATCTCTCCGCCCGCCTGATTTTCCGTCGTGATATGATCCAGCACGAGATCCCGGATTTCGGTTCCCTCGGAGATGTAAATGGATTCGACCGGGGTGATTTTCTCCCTGCGGTGGAATTCCGAAATGCGCAGCGACTGGATCAGGAGGCCCGACTGAATCCAGATCGGGGCGTAGACGTACCCTCCCTTTTTGCCGTAAACGTCGATCCGCTCCGCCTTGGACGCGTAGATCCGGTCCAGGGTGATGCCGTCGAAGAATCCGCGGTCCTTCGATTCGTAGAACCGGGTGATTCCGACCGTGTACTGGTAGAAGGTTCCGAAAACGTCGGAAATGTGAACGTTGGTGACCGGATAGTTGGCGGAGAGAAGACGGACCGCGCTGTGGCAGTCGTCCGCGTAGATGCCGTGAATGGAAATGTCCGAAATGGGCCCCGCCGTCGATTCATCTGCGTTGAGGGCCACCAGATCGTCGTAGCAGGCTCCCTTCAGGTCGTAGATTTCTCCGAATTTGCAGCCGCCGTCCACGTGAATTCCGTCCATGTTCACGGCGATCGGATTCCCGTAGTTGAAATCGAAGGTGATGTGGTCCACCGTGAAATGCGTGACGCTGTCCAGCGTGACCGCGAAATTGGCCGGGTCTTTGAGCGTCAGGGAAGAGATCCGCAGCCCGTCCACATACACGAAGTTCATGAGCATGCCGGAATAGAACTGGCCGGTAGGGTAGTAGTTATGCGAATAAAGTGGATTCGGCGCCTGGTCTTTGTTGTTGAAATTCCAGATTCCGCCTACGACCTCGATGTTCCTTGCACGCTGTTCGGGGGAGTACCCGCAGAGGTAGTCCCAGAGGATGGGGGCAATCTGATCATGCGGAGGATTCAGGCCCGGCGTCGGCTTGTTCCGGAGCATCAGGCAGTTGGAGTTCGGCGCAAGACGCACTTCCGCAAACCGGGGCAGAACCAGACGGAAATCGGAGGGAAGCAGAAGGGGGCTCGAAATGAGATAGCACACTTCCGGATCCGGAAGGATCAGTTCGTGCTTTGCCGTGTCGATCAGTTCCTGAAGGGAAGCCGTGTCGTCGTGGACGCCGTCTCCCCAGAGTCGGATGCTCATAAGATACGCCTCCTCAAAAGCAGATTGAAAGGAAATCTCTATGCCGTTATCTTACCACTCTTTGCGGGAAAAAACAAGTCCCTGCAGGCGGAAACCGGCTCCGACCGGACCGGATTCCGCCTCTGCGCTTTTTTTTGAGAAAAACCCGCCCGCTGACCGGTCCGCGAAGGTTCGGAAACTTGACAAGAAACGACAACTATGCTAAAATAAAAGGAAATAATCGAAAAATGAGAGGCAAAACAACCGGAGGAGATCCGAAGCCGGAAGGAACTCCTCCCCGACAGAGGGCGTCAGCCCGGTTCGTGAGGTGAAACAGATGCAGAAAACGGAAGAGACGCTGGCCATCGCGCTGCGGGAACTTTACCGCGGATACGGGTACCAGCCGTATAAAATGAGCCGTTTCGAGGAATACGACCTGTACGTCCGGAACAAAGACTTTCTCCTGTCCGACAGCATCATTACCTTTACGGATGCGGACGGCAGACTGATGGCGCTGAAGCCGGACGTCACCCTCTCCATCGTCAAGAACTGTCCGGAAGAGAAGGACGGTCTCCGGAAGGTGTACTACAACGAAACGGTGTACCGCCCGTCCAAAGAGGACCGGAGCTTCCGGGAAATCATGCAGATCGGGCTGGAATGCATCGGCTCGTTCGATACCTACGGGATTTCGGA
>JAGAFM010000054.1 GCA_017612655.1 Clostridia bacterium
CGGCAAATTCGATTTGATCGTAACCCGAGAGGTTTGCCGGTTCGCACGGAATACGGTGGATACACTCGTCACAACGCGAGAGCTGAAAAACATCGGCATTGAGGTCTACTTTGTCGAGGACAACATTTGGACGCTGGACGGAGATGGCGAGCTTCGTCTGACCATTATGGCAACCCTCGCGCAGGAAGAAAGCCGGAAGGTATCGGAACGCGTGAAGGCCGGACAGCAGATCAGCCGTGAAAACGGTATCACTTACGGAACCGGAAACATTCTCGGATATGATCGAATCGACGGGAAATATGTAATCAATCCCGAACAGGCTGAGACGGTACGGATGATGTTTGATCTATACGTCAATGAAGGCCTCGGAGGAATGAAAATTGCCACTGAGCTTACACGGCGCGGGAGATTGAATGCCTCCGGCTTAATCAGGTGGACAACCTCTTATGTTATGCGTGCTCTAGCCAACCCCACCTATACGGGAACAATGGCTTACGGAAAATCATATAGCAACAACTATCTGGAACAAAAGCGCGTCAACAATCGCGATTCAGATACCTACATGTATGTAAAGTGTGATTTCGAGCCTATTATCAGCGAAGAAATGTTCAACAAATGCAAAGCAATTCGTGAAAGCAGGACTGCCGGATCTCTTACTGACGCGATTGCCGTCAGAAAAGGAGAGCGTAAGCACGGGATGCCGCAATCTTCAGATCTGTGGTGTAATAAACTCCGGTGCGGATGCGGTTCTCGGTGTCGGAAAAGCGTCTGGTACAATAACAAGAAATCGGAAAACCCGACCATCTCTTACGGCTACGAATGCTACAATCAGGTAAACAACGGCTCTGCGAGGAAAAGAATCAAAGCAGGAGCAGACCCGGAAGGGTTTTGCGGATTTCCCATGGTCGCCGAATGGAAACTGGGCGTTATGGCCCGGAAAATTCTCGAGAGCATATGGGGGGACAGAAAAGAATCTTTAGAACTGGCTTGCAGTCTGATCCGAGAATGTTACAAAGAAGAAAAGAGAGTTTCCACGGTCAAGAGCTTCGATCCAAGCGCAGAAATTGAGAGGCTGAAGAAAAAACGCAGTAAGATCATTGAGCTGTACACAGAGGACTGCATCAGCAAAGATGATTTTGAAGAACAGCGTCAGAAAATCGACAGTGCCATCCTTGCTATGGAAGAACAGGCAGCCAAACAGGAAGAACCCGATGAGGCTGAAGAAGATCCGCAGGGGTTGCACTGGGACAAAATCATGGAGACTCTGCAGGGTGTCATTGACCTCTCTGATCAGGAAGCTCTCGAAAGTGCCCTTTGGAAATTCATCGCGCGAGTCGAACCGATTGACAAAACGCACTACAGATGGTATGTGAATCTTGACAGTGATACGGAACAGAGTATCGAGGGAACCGTGGAGGGCAGAAAGAATAACCCGGTGGTGATGCTCGACACCCTCGGCGAACATAACAACGAAGGAGTGGGTGAGGACACCGTCCCGCCTGCTCCTTTACATATTTCTGAGGAAACTTCACTCAGAATACTTGACAGCTTCGGAAAGGAGTGCTATAATAGGCTCAAAGATCAAAGAGAAACCGCGAAATTATCCTACCTAATATCGCTACGGGACAGGCAGCTATCAAGCAGGCGTAAGGATCCGACCCTCACGCGATAAATAAATGAATTCCCCCCGGTATCGAAGCGCTCGGTGCCGGGGGGATTGCGTTATTCCGAACTCATTCTGAAGGGGAACGCGGCTTTTTCGAGAAAAAGCCCGGCAAAAAGCTTCGGGTCAACCGATGCGGCTTCCTCTCAACGTGCGGCACGGGGCAACGTGCGGCTCAGGGTCCGTACAGCGGACAGTTTTCACCGTTCTTGCTGATGTTTTCAGAACCAGATTCCCCTTTCTGAAATGAGATCTCTGACCTTCCCGTTCAACGCCCTGCCGCACGCTTCGACCGCTTCCCCGAAAATCAGCATGGCTTCGCTCTGCGTACACATCGGCCGGATCCATCCTTCTTTTTTCCGGCTGTTTTCATTATACCATCCCGCCGGGAAAAGTGCAAGGTCTTTTTTCTTCCTGTTCCGGGAAGGTCTCAGACTCATTTCTCCGCTGCCCGCTTCTTCCGCCCCGGACCGCCTTTACCCGATCTCCCCGACAAACTTTTCGATCTTCGCTTCGTTGTCCCGGCTGCCTTCGTGCTTTCCGTCGAGCAGCGACACGGAGGTTTTGAGGTTCGGCAGCTTCTTCGCGAGCGCGGCCAGGCCCTTCTCCGTCCCGCCTCCGGCGCTCAGGAAGAACACGGCCGTGACCTTTTCCGCCGCGGCCGTGTCGCGCAGAAAGGCGCTTAGGGCGGGGACGGCTTTCCCGTTCCAGATCGGAGAGCCGAGGACGATCTCGTCATACCCGCCGGGATCTTTATCGAACGGCCTGAGCTTCGGGACGTACCCGAACAGCACCTGCCCGCCGCCCGTGAGGATCTGCGCCGCGAAGCTCTTCGGCATGGGCTTCACGGTCTCCAGCTTCAAAAGGTCCGCGCCGAGCTCCCCGGCGATCTTGTGCGCCGCCTCCCCGGTGTTCCCCGACAACGAATAATAAACGACCAGTCTTTTCATGAACTCTCAGACTCCTTTCCCGAAATCAGTCTTTTTCCCTCTCCGTCAGCCTTCCCGGTCTTTTTCGCCGATCCCCATCTTCCGGATCAGGTCGCGGAGGCTTTTGTCGTGCTGGGCCTTTGAGATCGCGCCTTTCTCGAGGAACAGATCGAGCGTCCTCTTCTGGCGCAAAAACAGCGCCCGGTTCTTCTCCTCATAGCTCAGCGAATCCCAGTCCGCGTTCATAAGATCCGCCGGTTTTTTGTTCATGATCCCGCCTCCGCGCGTTCCCGCTTTCTCCCGATCCGCCAGACCTTCTTCTTCCGGATCTCCGTCATGACGTACCTCGCGGCGGGGTCGTC
>JAGAFM010000055.1 GCA_017612655.1 Clostridia bacterium
CCGGCCAGGGACATACCGATGATGGCAACCGTCGGGCCGATAACCACGGCAGGCATGAGTTTGGAAATCCATTTCACTCCCGCCAGTTTGACGATGATGGCAATCACCACATAGACCAGTCCGGCAAACACCGCACCGAGAAGCAGTCCGGCAAATCCCTTTGCCGCGCTTACGCCGCCTGCGAAGGCAGCGGCCATGGAGCCGAGAAATGCGAAGGAGGAACCGAGGAACACAGGACTGCGGAACTTGGTAAAGAGCTGATAGACAAGGGTGCCGACACCGGCCCCGAAAAGGGCTGCAGACTGGGACATTCCGTGGCCGACAATGGCGGGAACCGCGATGGTCGCCGCAAGGATCGCCAGGAGCTGCTGGAGTGCGAACAGAACAATCTGCCCGGCCTTTGGTTTGTCTTTGACGCCGTAAACAAGTTTCATGGGTTTGTATTCCTTTCCTAAAATAATATCCGATTCCGTATGCTGTCACGGAGGAAAGGAAACGGCAAAAAAAGAGCCGCACTGATTCCTTTGGCGCGGCATCCGGTTGCAAAGCCGATTTCAGAGCGCAGACGGATCACCCGGCGGCAGGTGTGTCCCGAATGCAGTCAAACGCTCCTTTTTGGCTGTTCCGGATCCCGAACTCCGTGGCTGGCTGCCTTCCTCCCGGGGAAGGCCGTAAAAAGGGGAGGCGGTTTGCTTGGTTCAACCGTCTCCCATCTTTACATTATTCTTCTGCAGGGGCTTCTTCCGCAGATTTCTCCTCTGCGGGAACGTCAGCTGCGGGTTCCTCGGCGGGAACATCTTCCGCAGGGACTTCTTCTGCGGGCGCTTCTTCGGATTCAGCTTCCTCAGCGGAACCCTCTTCGGAGAACTCCTCTTCCTCTGCTTCCTCGGAGAAACCTTCTCCGGCGTCTTCGGAAAGAGCACGAATGGAAAGGGAAATTCTCTGACGCTCCTCGTCGATGCCGGTAATCTTCACATCCACTTCCTGACCGATCGAGAGAACTTCCGCCGGTGCATTGATTCTCCGGTCCGCGATCTGGGAAATGTGAATCAGACCGTCCACGCCGGGAAGAATTTCCGCGAACGCGCCGAACGGCATCATGCTGACAACCCGGACCGTCGCGACGTCACCGACCTGGTAACGGTCGAGAAACGCTTTCCAGGGATTCGTTTCGTCAGTCTTGTATCCGAGGGAAATCCGGTGCTTCTCAAGATCCAGCGCCTTGACAAAGACGTGAATCGGATCGCCGATGGAAACCACTTCGGAAGGATGGCGGATCCGCTTCCAGGACAGCTCGGTCGTGTGAACCATTCCGTCCACGCCGCCGAGGTCGACGAAAGCGCCGTAGGATTCGAACGACTTCACAACGCCGTCGAATTCCTGACCGACTTCGATATTGTTCCAGAATTCCGCAGCCTTCGCTCTGCGCTCATCGCGGAGAGCTTCGCGGATGGATCCCACCGCGCGTCTTCTGGTTTCGTTGACGTCGATGATCTTGATTTTCTGAACGGTTCCGACCAGATCGCCCAGATTGCCGTCTCTCGGAATCGAAGAATGGGAAGCAGGGACAAAGATCCGCATGCCCTTGACGGAAACGATCACACCCTTCTCCAGGGCGTCAATCACCTTGCCGGAGACAAGAGTGCCTTCCTTGTAGGCAGCCAGAATATCGCTCCAGTTGTTTGCGTTGTCGATCTTTTTCTTGGACAGGGTCGCGACGCCGTCCACGTCGCTGACACGGATTGCCATGGCTTCCACTTCATCGCCGATATGGAACAGACTCGCCACATCGACCGTGGGATCGTCCGTTACGTCGCTGAAAGCAAGAATTCCAGTGACCTTTTGGCCGATATCCAGATGGATTTCATTCGCCGAAATCGACGTAACGATTCCCTTGACCACATCTCCTGTATTTAATGGTTTGAAAGATTCATCCAAAAGTTGCGCGAAGTTCTCCTCCATCATTTCGCTCATTGTTCTACCTACCTCCTGTATTATACTGTCAGGCGTGGACGCACCCGCAGTGATCCCCGCAACACACGCGGGGGGGAACGAGACCTCGCTCAACTCCTCTGCTCTTTCGATCCAGTAAGTCCGTGGGCATGCCTGCCTGCAGATATCATACAGTTTCGCAGTATTGGAACTGGCCTTTCCTCCGACGACCAGCATGACGTCAGATGCTTTTGCAATCTGTTCTGCCTCTTCTTGGCGATTCTCGGTCACACTACATATTGTATCAAAAAATCTTGCTTTTGTATAGAGTTTTTGCAAAATATTTTTTGTTTTATAACAATCTGATAATTTTTGCGTTGTCTGTGAAACAAATATCAGTGGTTTTTCGGTCCAACGTTTCCCGTCTTCGGAGGCGGTCCAGGCCAGAACCGCGTCGGAATCGGGAAAAATCCGGACCGCGCAGCGGAAACGGCTCGCAATGCCCTCCACCTCGGGATGGCTGGGGTCGCCGAAAATCACGGCAACCATTCCGTCCGGGTCTTCCCGGTACGGTTCGGATTCCGTTTCGGCGATGCGGTGAATCTTCTTGACAAAGGGGCAGGTGCAGTCGACGACCCGGATTCCGGGATCGTCTTTCGCCGCCTGCGTCAGCTGTTCTTCCGTTTCCCGGGAGCATCCGTGAGCGCGGATGACAAAAACAAGGGAACGGTTCCCCCGGTTCCTGCACAGCTCGGAAACGCGGTCCGGAGAAACGGTCTCCACGCCCCGCGAGGCGAGATCCCGCAGAACATCCGGATTGTGAATCAGGTCCCCCAGGGTGACGATTTGTGCCCCCGGCAACTCCGCAATCAGGGATTCCACGGTGTCAACGGCGCGCCGGACGCCGAAGCAGAAGCCGGCGTTTTCGGCAACAGTGATCCGGTTTGTCACGGCTTTGATTCCTCTCCGAGTCGGCAGATTTCCTCAAAAACGGTCTGAGTCACGGCGCGGTACTGTTCCATCCCCGTGGGTTCCCCCGCGGCGGGAAGGAGTTTCCTCTCCGGGATCAGTTCCCCGATGATCACGCGGGTTTTCCGGAACATCCGCACCCGGTTTTTCCGCGCCTGAAGGTAGACCGGAAGGACCGGTGCTCCGGTGCGGCTGACAATCATGCCGATCCCCGCTTTCGGCTCGGTGGTCCGGGGATCCACCCCGGGGTACCGGTGCCCCTGCGGAAAAATCCCGACCGAACGCCTTTGCTCCAGAGAGGAAAGAACCGACCGGATCGCTCCGACGTCTCCCGCCCCTCTCCGGACTGGAATCGCGTCCAGAGCCCGGATCACCCGCCCGATCAGCGGGATCCGGAACAGCTCCGCCTTCGCGAAAAACACCACTTTTCTCTTCAGGGCGGCAACCAGAATCACCGGGTCCGCTGCTGCAGTGTGGTTGGCGCAGAGAAGGTACGCCTGTCCCTCCTCCGGAATATGCTCTTCCCCGACGATTTCCACCCGGTAAAGAAGCCGGATGATCCCGGCAAACGCCCGGATGATTCTGTCATAGAACGTCATTACGGCTTCAGAAGTCCTTTCCCGATCAGAATGCCCCGGATCAGGCAGACCGTCTCCGGAACGCTCATCCTGGAATTATCCACGGGGATTGCGTCTTCGGCGGGGATGGCAGGCGCGATGTCGCGGGTCCGGTCGGCCTCGTCTCTCTGCCGCATCTCCTCCAGCACCTGCTCCACGGAAACGGTCTGCCCCTTTTCCGCAAGTTCCTCCGCGCGGCGTCTGGCACGCGTCTCCGGGCTGGCGCTGAGAAAGATCTTCAGCTCCGCCGACGGCAGCACGACCGTTCCGATATCTCTGCCGTCCATCACAACGTCGCAGGTTTCGGCGATCCGTTTCTGCTTTTCCGTCAGAAACGTCCGAACCTCCGGAATCTTGGAAACATCGGACGCGTAGCGGGAGATTTCGTTTTCCCGGATCTGCCTGCTGACGTCTTCCCCGCACAGCAGAATATGCTGCCCGTCCTCTTCGTACTTCAGTTCCACGGAAACCGCGGGCAGCGCGTCGAGAACGGCAGGACGGTCCAGCGGATCGATTCCGCGGTTCCGCATATACAGCCCGACGGCGCGGTACATCGCACCCGTGTCCACGTAAAGAAAGCGGAATTCCCGGGCGAGGGCTTTGGCCAGCGTGCTCTTCCCCGCCCCGGACGGTCCGTCAATTGCGATCTGCATCAGATATTCCTCACTTTTCCTCTTTTTTTCCGCGAGACGTTCCCTTCACGGAATCGGCGTGCTGTTTCGCCGCCTGTTCCGTTTTGTTCTCGCCGTATTCGTAGTACACCGATCCTGCCAGGTCGTCCGGCAGATACTGCTGATCCACCCAGTGACCCGGATAGGCGTGGGGATACCGGTAGCCGTCCCCGTGTCCGAGCGTCTCCGCTCCTCCGTAATGCGAATCCCGCAAATGGTCCGGAACCTGCTTTCCCTTCCCGGAAAGGAGATCCGAAGCCGCCCGTCCGTAGGCCTCGTTGGCCGAATTGGATTTCGGAGCGGTCGCGAGCAGTATCGTCGCGTTGGAAAGCGGGATTTTCGCTTCCGGGAGCCCGAGTTCCCGCGCCGCGGCCACACAGGACTGCGTCACGGCGGCAGCCAGCGGGTAGGCCAGCCCGATATCCTCGCTCGCGATCACCAGAAGCCGGCGGCACGCGGAAAGAAGATCCCCGCCCTCCAGCAGTTTGGCCAGATAGAAAATCGCAGCGTCGGGATCGGAACCGCGGATGGATTTCTGGAAAGCGGACAGGGTGTCGTAATGCGCGTCCCCGTCCCGGTCGAACACCGCGGTCGCGGATTCCGCTGCCAAAGACCGGAGCGTCTGCGCGGTCAGGAGCGAACTCCGTTCGACATGGAAGGCATTCTCCAGATTGGACAGCGCCCGGCGGACGTCTCCCGCCCCGAGCGCGGCCAGGGCGGAATAGAATCCGTCATCCGCCTCCTTCGACTCTCCGTATTCCGCGTTGAGCCGATCCAGCCCCCGCTTCAGAGCGGGGATCATCTCCTCGTCCGAAACGGGACGGAACTCAAAAACGGAACAGCGCGAGATCATGGCGCCGTAGACATAGAAATAGGGATTCTCGGTCGTGGAGGCAATCAGGGTAATCCGTCCGTCCTCCAGAAACTCGAGCAGCGACTGCTGCTGTTTTTTGTTGAAATACTGAATCTCGTCCAGGTAGAGAAGAATGCCCCCCACGCCGAACAGATTTGAGGTCTGTCTGGTCACGTCCCGGATGTCCGAAATCGACGCGGTCGTCGCGTTCAGGCGGCACAGGGTCTTTCCCGACGATTCGGCGATGATGTTGGCCGCGGTCGTCTTTCCGGTTCCCGGAGGGCCGAAAAAGATCATATTCGGGAGGAATCCCGCCCCGGACAGACGGCGCAATGCGCCGTTTTCGCCTACCAGATGCGTCTGCCCGACCATCTCGTCAAACGACCGGGGACGCATCCGGTCCGCAAGCGGACGGATCCGTTCCGTGTTGTTTATTCCATCCATGGCAGACAGGTAATCAGTATCCGTACCGTTTCAGCATCTCATTCAGGAAATCCACCGCGAGTCCGACGTCCCGCATGGGCGTGTCCCCGCACTCCCGCTCGATCGTCAGCCATCCGTCATATCCTGCGAAATGAAGCGCCGGGAGATATTCGTCGAAATGGACCGCACCCTGTCCCAGGGGCACTTCGATCCAGGGGTACCGGCCGGTGTTCATCGGGGCGTAGATGCCGTCCTTGGCATGGGTGTGATAGATGTATTTTCCGAGGAGGGTGGCTGCGCGGGCTGCGTTGTCGCAGGAGCACATAACGAGGTTGGCGGGATCCAGGTTCACGCCGATTCCGTCGCACCCGATGTCGTCCAGAAATGCGCGGACGACGCTGGCGTGCTCGGGGCCGGTTTCCATCGCATACTTCGCCCCGATGGACTTCGCGTATTCCGCGATCTCCCGAAGCGCGTTGTACATGATCTCGTATTCTTCCGGGTGATGCGTCTTGTTGGGAATGTCCCCGACGTGCGCGGTCACGATGCCGCTCTCCAGAATCATGGAGAGGTCGAGGTTCCGCTTGCAGAGCGGGATGATCCGCTTGTTGTTTTCGATATCCGAGAAATCCCCCAGATCTCCGCAGAGCGCGGTGTAAACGATTCCCTTGTCCTTGGCATGGGCGAGATGATCTTTGGCGCAGGCGTCCGTCCATTCCGGACTGACCGTGAGCTGTGCACCGTCCACACCGAGTTTTCTGCAGCAGTCCAGCCGTTCATCGAGCGTGGGCAGACGGAACGAATCCAGCATGACAGCAACTTTCATCTTTCTGATTATCCTTTCTTTCAGCCCGGATTCCGGATCGGTTCCGGGACGTTTTCTTTACCCTTTCATTATAGCAGACTGCACCGGAAAAAGCAAGAGAAATCCGCGATTCCGAAAGGAAAAACGAGGAGGGAAAACGGCATTCCGGACCGCCCCGGAGATCTTGACAAAGAACGGGTTCTCTGCTATAATGATCGGCGAATCATCAAAGGAAAAAACCGGGCGAAAGTCTTCGTTTCCGGAGGGCTTTTCCCGTTGCTTTAGGGAGTGGGAATCATGGACCGAACCACAGAAGAACTGCTGTCTTTTCTCAAAGAGGCGGTCACGCCGTTCCATGCGGCGGACCGGCTGTGCCGGACTCTGGAGGCGGACGGATACGAACGCCTGCCGGAAAACCGCCCCTGGAAGCTGATCACGGGCGGACGGTACTATCTCTCCCGCAACGGATCCTCCGTTCTCGCGTTCTCTCTCCCGGAAGGGCCTTTTCGCGGCTTTCAGATTGCTGCGGCTCATACCGATTCTCCCTCCTTCAAGATCAAGGAAAGCGCCGACCGGGTCTCGGCGGGATACCGGGGAGCGGAAACCGAACCTTACGGCGGTTCGATTTACTCCACCTGGCTCGACCGGCCTCTTTCGGTCGGCGGTCGGGTCTGTGTCCGGACGGAAGAGGGCGTGGAAACGCGTCTCGTTCGTTCCGAAGGACCGCTGTTCCTGATTCCCTCCGTCGCCATCCATATGAACCGTTCCTGCAACGACAAGGCGTCCTTCAGCGCCGCGACGGATCTGCAGCCTCTGTACGGTCTGGCGGATGACGAGCCCTTCTCCGCCCGAATCGCGGAGATGGCGGGAGTCCCGAAGGAATCGGTTCTGTCCCGCGACCTCTTCCTGTTTTCGGACGGCGGAACCGTCTGGGGCGCCGGGGAACAGTTTGTATCCGCTCCGCGTCTGGACGATCTGCAGTGCGTGTTCGCTCTGTTTTCCGCATTCCGGGGAGCGCAGCCCAAGGATGCTGTTCCCGTGTTCTGCGCGTTTGACAACGAAGAGGTGGGGAGCCGATCCAAACAGGGCGCCGCGTCCGATTTCCTGCGTTCCGCGCTCGAACGGATCTGCGAAAGCCTGTCGCTTTCCCGGAACGAAACGGCGGCGCGCCTCGCGGACAGTTTCCTTGTCTCCGCGGACAACGCCCACGCAATCCACCCCAATCATCCGGAATACGCCGATCCGCTGAACGCTCCGGTCCTCAACGGCGGGGTCGTGATCAAGTTCAACGCGGATCAAAGATATACCACAGACGCGGAATCCTGCGCCCTGTTCCGCCGCTTCTGCGAACAGGCGGGCGTCCCGGTTCAGTGCTACGCGAACCGCTCGGATCTGCCTGGCGGTTCCACGCTCGGAGGAATCTCGTCTTCCCAGGTTTCCGTCCGGAGCGTGGACATCGGTCTCCCGCAGCTTTCCATGCATTCGGCATACGAAACGGCGGGCGCGAAGGACACGGACGCTCTGGTCCGCGTCATGCAGTGCTTCTTCTCCGCTTCTTTGGAAACCAGCCCGTCCGGGATCCGCATCCGCTTCTGAAAACCGCCCTTCCCCGTCCCTTTTTTCCGGGACGCGGGAAGCGGATTCTTTTGAGATCTTTTCCGAATCACGAGGAGGTTTGATACTATGGAATTGAAAGGCAAAAAAGTCAATTTTCTCGGCGACAGCATCACGGAAGGCTGCGGCGCCAGCGATGACGCGCACTGCTTTGTCCAGGTTTTCGGACGGATGACCGGAACCGTTGTCCGGAATTACGGAATCGGCGGCACCCGGATCGCCAGAAAACGGGTCCCTTCCGCGAACCCGGTTCACGACCAGTGCTACCTGGACCGCGTGGATCAGATGGATGCTGACGCCGACCTCATCGTTATTTTCGGGGGAACCAACGATTTCGGCCACGGCGACGCGCCCCTCGGCACTCCGGACGACACGGACGAGTATACGTTCTGCGGCGCGATGAAGTCCCTGCTGGAACGTGTCATGCGCCGGTTCCCGGCTTCCGAGATCGTCGTCATGACGCCCATCCACCGCCGTTCGGAGATGGTGACAGAGAACCCCGTCGGACTCGTGACCGGACCGCTGGAACTCTGGGTCGAAGCGGAACGGAAGATCTGCTCAGACTATTCCATCCCGGTGCTGGATCTCTGGTCCGTTGCGGGAATCTACCCCAGGCTGGAAGAAAACTACCGGCAGTACACCGCGGACGGCCTGCATCCCAATGACTTCGGGATGGAAAGAATCGCTCGCAGGCTTGCGGGCTTTCTGTCGATCCTCTGAGGCGGCCGCATGCCTTTTCCCAAAGATTTTCTATGGGGCGCCGCCACCTCGGCCGTCCAGATCGAAGGCGCCTGGCAGGAGGACGGCAAAGCGCCCAGCATCTGGGACGTCGCAGCGCACCGGATCCTGAACCGGGACAACTGCCACGTCACCTGCGACCATTATCACCGGTACCGTGAGGACATCGCCCTGATGAAGGAACTGGGGCTCCCTTCCTACCGGTTCTCGGTGAGCTGGCCCCGCATCATGCCGGAACCCGGCAGAATCAACGAGGCCGGGCTCGCCTTCTACCGGGATCTGGTCACGGAGCTGACAAGCGCCGGAATCGAGCCCGTTGTCACCCTCTATCACTGGGATCTTCCCCTCTGGGCGGAGGAAATCGGAGGCTGGCGGTCCGCGGAAGTCACGGACTGGTTCCTGGAATACGCAAAGCACGTGATCGACGCCCTCTCCGACCGGGTCCGCTGCTGGATCACCCTCAACGAGCCGCAGGTCTTTATCATGCAGGCGTATGTGCAGGGCGCCTTCGCCCCCTTCCAGCATAAGATTTCCAAGACCCGCACGTACGTTCACAACATGCTTCTGGCACACGGAAAATGCGTCTCGCTCCTGCGGGAACGGGCGAAACTGCCGCCGGCCGTAGGGATTGCCATGGCCGCTTCGGTCTATGTTCCGGAAACGGAAGACCCGGACTCTCTCGCCCGTGCCGAGAAGCGCTCGTTCCACTCGCTCTTCGGGGAGATTCAGAACGCGATGTACTCCGACCCGATCTTTCTGGGCCGGGCCAGCCGTCTGATGAACGGAAAGCTCAAAGAGGAGGATCTGGCGATCATCTCCGCCCCTCTCGATTTTATCGGAGTCAACGTTTACCGTCCCCTGAACCCCTGGTTCCGGCCGATCTCCTACCGGCGGGAAAAGCACCCGCGGACCCTGATGAAGTGGCCCGTGGATCCGAGATGTCTGTACTGGACCATCCGCCTCTTCCACGAGCGGTATCACCTGCCCGTCATGGTCACGGAAAACGGAATGGCGTCCGCGGATACCGTGTCCGAAGACGGACGCGTTCACGATCCGGAACGGTGCGCCTTTCTGGACGGATTCATCGGACAGATGGAACGCGCGGTGGAGGAAGGCATTCCCGTCAAAGGATACATGCACTGGGCCCTCCTGGACAACCTGGAGTGGTGCTGGGGATTCAAGCCCCGCTTCGGCCTCATACACGTGGACTTTGAAACCCAGAAGCGAACCGTCAAGGACTCCGGTTATCACTATGCCGAACTGATCCGGGAAAAGACGCGGGGGTGATCCCCGTTCGTCCGGAAAAACAGAACTGCTCTTTGAATTCCGTAGCAGGATACAAAGCAAATCAAAAACCACTTGGTACCGTCCGGGAAGCGGATCGGCATCAAGTGGTTTTGCTTTCAGGAAAGATCAGGTAGCCGTTAGGGGATCAGGGTCTCTCCGGGCCCGGGGATCTTCCGTGACGCAGAGTCAGCGGATCCCCTTGCGGGAAGCCGGTTTTTGTCCCGAGAGAAGGATCGTACCGCTTACGGTAAGGAACGCCGTCAGGGCAAGAACAACCCAGAGAATCAGATTCGAACCGGCACCGGTCTTCGGAGATTCAATCGGTTCCTGCGTGTCCGGTTCCGTGACCGGCTCTTCCAGCGGTTCGGAGGCTGCGGCCGCCAGAACGGTAAAGGCCGTTTCCGCCGTACCGTCCCCGAAGACCGCCGTCAGCGTATGGGTCCCGACGGACAGGGTTTCGAGGTACGTGTCTTTCAGTTTGAGCTTGACGCTTCCCCTGCTTGCCTCATAGCATTCCGCCGGGATTTCGGCGCCGTCCACTTTAAGCCCGAGGAAGGAATCGAAAACAGTCTCGTCGGAGGGACTTCCCTTGACGGTTGCGTTGAGCGGAACCGTGCTTCCCTTTGTCCAGGAATCGTCACTGTCGATAAAGGCGTAGACGGTCTTTTCCAGTTCTTTCGCGATATAGACCGCCTTGTAGGTCGCGTTGCCAGTCACCCGGGAAAAGCCGGGGGTCCAGCTGTCGAAAACATACCTGTGTTCCGAATCCGCAGGCCGGGTCGGGGTATCGCCGGTGTAGGAGGGTGTCTGACCGAATTCCATCGCATAGGACTGAAGAACTGCTCCGTCAAAGTTGACAAACTGGACCGTGTAGCTGTTGACGTTGTCCGAATAGGTAGCCGTGTAGGTCTGATTGCCCCTCACTTCCGTCAGAGCGGGAGACCACCCTGCGAACGTGTAGGTATACTGAGCGGTCGCCGGTTTTGAAGGATCCGACGGCTTGACGATCTCATCCGCGGGAGTGCCGTATTCATAGGATGTTTCCTTCAGAACCGTACCGTTTTCATCCACGAACCGGATCAGATATGAATTGACCGTGCTGGTATACCTCGCAGTATAAGTTGCTTCCTCCGATACTCTCGTGACAGAGGGAGACCATTCTTCGAAGGTATAGGTATACTGGGCCGTTGCCTCCTTGGCCGGAGTCTCTCCGCTGTAGGAAGGAAGCGTTCCGTACGGGACGGAAGAGGACTGCAGCTCGGTGCCGTCTTCGTCAACAAAACGGATCTTATAGCTGTTGACGTTGTCCGAATAGGTGGCTTTGTAAGTCTGATCCTTCTTGACATCCGTCAGGGCGGGAGACCATCCCGCAAAGACGTAAGTGTACTGAGCGTCTGCAGGCTTGGTCGGATCCGCGGGTTTCACGAGATCCGCAGAAACCGTTCCGTAATTGTACTTTGCAGCAGCCTTCAGAACGGTTCCGTCCTCGTCCACAAACGTGATGTTGTACTGGTTGACGGTGCTCTTGTACTGCGCGGTGTAGGTAGCCTTTCCGGTTACCTTCGTGATTGCCGGGGTCCAGCCGTCAAAGGTATAAGTGTACTGGGCCGTTGCTCCCTTGGCCGGAGTCTCTCCGGAATAGGACGGCAGCTGCCCGTATTCCACGTCGGAAGACTGGAGTTCGGTTCCGTCCTCGTTGACGAACCGGACCGTGTAACTGTTGACGGAACTTGTGTACTGTGCGGTATAGGTGGCGCTTCCGGTTACCGCTGAAACTTCAGGGCTCCATCCGTTGAAGGTAAAGGTAAACTGAGCCGTTGCATTCTGAACCGGTTCCTCCCCGGAATAGGAGGGCACCTGTCCGTATTCCACCGCGCTGGACTGAAGAACCTTTCCGTCATAGTTGACAAACTGGATCGTGTAGCTGTTGGTGTTGTCGGAGTAGGTAGCCTTGTAGGTCTGCTCTCTCGTCACGTTCTGGAGTGCGGGAGACCACCCGGCAAAGGTATACGTAAACTGGGCGTCGTTCGGTTTGGTCGGAGTCTCCGGCGTCACGATATTCTTCGCAGGGGTTCCGTAATCATACGTGTCGCTCTTCAAAAGGGTTCCGTCCTCGTCTACAAAGGTAATCTTGAACTTCTTCAAACGGAAATTCGCGGTCAGGGAGCGGTTCTCCTCAGCGGTAAAGCTGTAGGTGGAACTTTCGGAAACCGTTTTCCCGTCCTCCGTCCAGCTGACGAAATCATACCCTGTGCGGGGTCTCGCCGACAGTTTGACGGTTGCTCCTTTCTGGTAATTTCCTCCACCGCTGACAGAACCTCCGCCCGTAGGAGATACCCAAAGTGTCACCTTACATGCAGGAGCAGTGACCTTCAGGGTCACGGAGTTGGAAACCGCCGATCCGTTGTAATCATCTCCGTCATAATATGCCGTGAGCGTATACGTACCGACTGTCAGGCCCGACAGATTGACGTTCATCACTCCGTTGGAGATGGTTCCCGTCAGCACCTGTGCCCCGCTGGAATCGCAGATCCTAACGGAGCCGGTGCAGGCCTGCTGTCTGGTTTCGTTGACCGCAGGAATGATGTACTCCCGGTCCCGCCTCTCCTTGGTAATGCCGTTCCAGTAGCTTTGGAAGGTGGCGGTCAGCGTTGCCTGTGTTCCTTCCGGGAATTCGGTCTGGCTCGCGGACAGTTCAATCGTCGGTTTGAATCCGTGGAACACCTCGTAGAGAATGTTTTTGCGGGCGGCCAGATTGACCCAGAGACTGTTCCTGCTGTTGACCCACTGCGAACTGTTGTCGTTGCTCCACATGTAGCTGATAATCCGAGGATTGAGCGCTGTCGAGTAGGTCAGGTCTTTTGAGCTGATGCCCGGGGAGAGATACAGCCTCTTCCCCCAGGTATTGAATTCATATTTTTTGTTGAGAATCAGGTAATAGCCTTCCATTGTAAACTCTTGGCCGTTCAGCAGAACCTTCCTCTTCATCACATCGACACCGGCAAGGCGGGGAGTAACCCACACCTTGTCCAAGGTCCAGCAGTCTTCGTCTGCTTCAATCTTCGTGGCCTTCTCTATACGGAGTGCAATGGAAAATGAATCCGGAGAGATCCGATGCGGCAGGGAGACAGTATATGATCCAGGCTTGTTGCGTTCAAAATCGTCGTATCCGGATATATCCAGCAGCTGGGTATGAATCAGGGTGCCGTTCTCGTAGACATCCACAAACACGTTGTCGTCCGTTCCCGTATAGACAACATCCGCGGTATGAGTGTCAAGTACGAACTCATCCATCATGAGATGGGCGTTCCCGTTGGAAAAAACACTTGCGGCGTGGTGGTTTGCGAAGAACGTGTCTAGATTGTCCGGGCCCATCAGAATCAGCTTGCCCATCAGGAGAGTGTTGTAGAAGGCGTCCAGCGACTCCGAATCGGCAGCGAAGGCGTCCATATAGGACTTGAATTCCAACCAGTCAGCCTCCGATCCGCCGTTTGCCTTAAGGGCCTTCTCCGGATTGGAAAGATAATCCGCGTACTCTTCATAATCGAAGCCGGCCTGAGCAAGGCCCCACAGGACCGCCTCTTTGATCAGATTGTTTTTGAAGGCGTTCCAGGCGTCCATGATCGAACCGAGGCCCATTTCCTTCAATACAGTATCCTTCGCCTTGCTGAGGGCATCGGAGATCTTGGTCAGCCAGTCCGGCATCGGAGAGGCGTATTTCCCGTATTTGTCCAGCCAGGTCTGAAGACGGCTCGTCACAATCTCGACATCGCTTTTGCCTTTTACTCCGGTCAGGAAGTCGTGGGCGATGTCGTCAAAGGTGACGACCAGCTGGTAAGTAGCGGTATCGAGATCCTTGATCCATGCGTCAACATATCCGACGACCTGCGGAACCGGTGGCCAGATGGACGGCCGGTTCTTTTCCGCAAACGCGTACAGTTTAGAACGAAGTTCGACCAGATACTTGTACTGATACATCATCCCGCCGTACTTCTTATAAATCGCTGCAGCTCCCGCGTTCGCGGTCCCGTTGTAGATCCAGGTGTTCAGAATGAATTTTTCCGGTGCTGCTACGCCGGTGTTGCCGAGGCGGTCTCCGATCTGGCTGTCCATATAGGATTCTTCAGCCATATGACGGATGATATACCACAGCTTGTTCTCATCCGCCATCGCGTCCGCATAGGCAGGGTAAGCTCCGCCCGCGAAAGCGTTGATAAAGTCGTGACCGAACTGGTCCCCGGCATAGTGGATCGCCATTCCGAGCGTAAACGCGAGCGCTTCCCTTCGGACATTGCTGTCTCTGGGAAGGGAGTTTACCTGATCGACCAGCAGCATCAGCCAATCTCCGACCCCGGTCCCCGACTTGGTGTCGTAGGGGTGAATATAGGACTGGCCTGTCAGCATATCCGGGTAGAAATCCGGGCCGAGCACGCCCGCCCGGAAGGCGGAGGGATACTTCGTTAGGGCCTCCTTAAACTCATCCGGAATCTTGTAGTTGATTCCGTCGACCGTGACGTAACCGTCGGCGGCCTCCGTAAGCAGCAGATTTGCGCTGTATCCGTGGGTCTTCGTTTTCCACGCCGATACGGAAGTCATCATCGCGCCGCACGCGATGACCGTAACCAGCAGGACCAGAAGAATCCGTCGAATGGCCTTGCAACTCATGGCGTTCCCCTCCTAAAAGAATTGATTATTTTTTCATTTCCTATTCAGTTCGAGATCCGTTCCTTGGGCTTTGGAAAAGCGAAATACGCCTCCTATACCGTCCGTTTCCTCTCCCTTTTGTCTGATGATACCATACTTCCAATCCTTTGTCTACCCCTTTTTGCACAAAAAAGACCATTCTTTCAAGGAAAAGCGAAAGAATGAAACGGAAATGAAATCTTTCATGAATCGGGTAGGAGGTCACCCATTAGTTGAGTGACCGACCTCCCACACCACCGTGCGTACCGTTCGGTACACGGCGGTTCAATCAACTTGCAAGGACTCGTATTTGGCGAGGATATCAAAATATCCTGCCTGTGCGAGTCTTTTGTCCGTTATTGTGGTACTCAGGATTCCACTTCCGGCAACTGCCCAATAACCTTTCCTCGTGTTGCCATTTCTGTACGCCTTCCATGGTTCCATTCCGAGTTTGATCAGGTTTTGTACTCTGGTTTTCGGTTTCTTCCACTGTTTCCGGATGTACATGCGTATTCGCCTGCTGATTGCCTTGCAGGTCATCCCATGATCAAGGCAGCCTTCAATCTCCCCCCTCTGTTCAATGGTCAAGCGCTTGTTCTTCACGGTCTCTTTCTTCTTCATGGTCTGTGGTCTCCTTTCCGGGATGGTTTCCATACTTATCTCAACCACATTTTTCGTCTCAATGTAAGTCCTATCGCATAATCCTACAGTGGAACTTTTTGGGAATTTACTCAATAACAGGAAGCGCCGAA
>JAGAFM010000056.1 GCA_017612655.1 Clostridia bacterium
ACGGAACAGCGTTCCGTCCGCGTTATAGTCGAAGAAGCAGGTGCCGGATTTGGAGGAGACGATCTTCCGGAGATATCCGTCGTAATTGTTTGAAAAAGAGGCTCTTCACTAGAAGATGTGGGTAAAAAGATAGGAAAAATGCGTTAAGAAATAGACATCACAGGGATTCCCTGATATACTTGAGATTGTCGAGAAATCAAGTGAGGGAGGAAAGCCCTGTGACAATCACAAGTTTAGCAAAAAGAATCGTCGGTGTCAACCGTCTGGCGGTAGAAAAAGTAGAAATTGAGGAATCCGAGGGAGAAAACTCTCTGGTCATACACGTTCGGGTGACAAAGAGAGACCGGTGCCGGTGCGGGATCTGCGGGAAGAAATGCGGAAGGTACGACACAGGAAACGGAAGACGGCGCTGGCGATCCCTGGATATCGGGAAGAGTCTGAGAGTCTATTTGGAGTCGGATTCTCCGAGGGTTTGGTGTCCTAAACACGGAGCTGTTGTGCAAATGGTTCCCTGGGCACGACACGGGGCAAAGCATACAAAGAATTTCGAGGATACGGCTGCATGGATGTCTTTGCATTTGTCAAGGAAAACCATCTCCGAGTATCTGCGAATCAGCTGGGATACCGTTGGCCCCATGGTTCGCAGAGTTGAGCAGGAAACAAGTGGTCAGAACGGCCGGTTTGACGGATTGGTCCGAATCGGGATAGATGAGACATCCTACAAAAAGGGGCACAAGTATCTCACTGTAGTAATCAATCACGATACCGGAACCGTTGTCTGGGTTGCGAAAGGTATCGGGAATGAAGTGCTGGAACGGTTCTTTCAGGAACTGACTCCGGGCCAGCGGAACAGCATCGAACTGGTATCCGGAGACGGCGCGAAATGGATTCGGGAAACAGTCGGAAACTATTGCCCGAAAGCAACATTCTGCATTGATCCGTTCCATGTGGTTTCCTGGTGTGAAGACGTCTTGGACGCGGTTCGGAAACAGGAATGGAATGAGGCGCGGAGAAAGGTTGCCGAGGAAAGTAAAGGAAAACCAAAACGCGGAAAAGGGCGTCCGAAAAAAGACACCGCCGCGAAAACCAGTGCCCAAAAAGCGGTTGAGAGGATCAAACACTCCAGATATCCGCTTTTGATGAATCCGGAAAATCTGAGTGAATCATACCGCGCCAAACTGCAGGAGGTGCTCCTCTATGACAGAAGACTGGCAACTGCATACCGACTGAAAGAGGGACTTCGCGCGATCTTTCAGCTCCCTCCCGAGGAAGTTCGATCTGCCCTTGAAAAATGGCGTCGTCGCGCCTGGTCCAGCCGCATCCCGGACTTCGTTGAACTCCAGAGAAAGATCAAGAGACACATGGATGCAATTGTTGCAACTGTGACGCATCAAATCTCAAATGCCAGGGTAGAGGCGGTCAACAACAAAATCAAACTGACGATTCGCATGGGCTACGGGTTTCGTAATCTGGACAACCTGGTAGCGCTGATCTATCTTCGCTGTGGTGGCAGGGTCATCTACTTGCCCGGAAGGCGGATCGATTCACTTGCATGACCCACATCTTCTAGGGAAGACTCCTTTTTTCTTGTCAGATTTCGCGAGATTTTTTCAGATCTAATCAAAAAGATTCGGGAAAGAAAAAACCCCGGAAACGTTGAATTTCCAGGGTTTTTCGCATCTGACTTGATCCCGATTAACGCTTCGAGAACTGCGGAGCACGACGTGCGGCTTTGAGGCCGTACTTCTTTCTTTCCTTCATTCTCGGGTCGCGAGTCAGGAAGCCTGCCTTTTTAAGAGCGGGACGGAAGGATTCGTCTGCCTGAAGAAGAGCCTTTGCAACTCCGTGACGGATTGCGCCTGCCTGTCCGGAAAAGCCGCCGCCGCGAACGTTTGCGATGATGTCAAACTTTCCCTCTGTGGCAGTAACGCCGAAAGGCTGGTTTACAATCAGCTTCATGGTCTCGAGGCCGAAATAGTCATCAATATCTCTGCCGTTGATGGTGATGACACCGGTACCCGGCATAATGCGTACTCTTGCGCTGGATTTCTTTCTTCTGCCCGTTCCGTAGAAATAAGGCTTGGCACTCTGGTACATCATATTCGTCAATTCCTTTCTTCAATCTTTCCGGATTATGCTTCGTAGGGGACGGGCTTCTGCGCCTGGTGCTTATGCGCACTTCCCGCATAGACCTTCAGACGGTTGAAGCTTGCTGCACCGATGCTGTTCTTGGGAAGCATCCCCTTTACAGCGTTTTCGAGTACAGCTTCCGGCTTTGACTTCATCAGAGCGCCTGCGGTAACCATCTTCAGACCGCCGATGTAACCGGAATGCCGATAATACTTTTTCTCGGTCAGCTTGTTCCCAGTGAACACGGCCTGTGCAGCATTGATGATGATGACGTGATCGCCGCAGTCAACATGCGGTGTGTAGTCAGCCTTGTGTTTTCCATTCAGAATGGTAGCTGCAAGAACAGCGGTTTTTCCGACGGTTTTTCCTGCCGCGTCAATGATATACCAGCTGCGTTCCAGCGTTTCCTTCTTCGCCATGGTTGTGGACATGTTTTTTTCCTCCGTAAATCTAGGTTCATTTTTGCAGAACGACGGGATTATAGCACAGGATTCAAAGTCTGTCAAGAGAGAAATGCATTCTTTTTTCGATTTTTTAATTTATCTTTCAAAATTCTGTATTATTCTTCGTTTTTCTTTTCTTTTCTCTCGTTTTTGAAGGTTCTGAAACATGCGAAACTCTCTTTGCGGAAAGGGTCGTTTGGGGTGATGCTGTTCTTGACAAATGGTGGTTTCCGTGCTAAAATATCAGCGAATGTTTCGGCTTGCCAGGGAAGGAAAGAAACCCTTGGCTTCTTTGGGTTTCGATCCGCCTTTGAGAATCGTTTTTCTCTTTTGGAGG
>JAGAFM010000057.1 GCA_017612655.1 Clostridia bacterium
AAGGGTTTGAAAGAAAAACGTATGACGGACTTCCCTAACGGGAAAACGCTCTGTTTTTTCGCCCGAAGATCTTGAATTCCGGCCGGTTATGAGGTATAGTTAAATAGCACCGCCTTCTGCCGCGGGAACAATCGGCAGAAGATAGGAATCGGGTTTGTCGAAATGGAGAAAGGTTTGGAATCATGGAAAAACACGATATTCTCATTTTTTCCGGCCAAAGCAACATGCAGGGCCAGTGCGAGAAGCTTTCCGAAACGGAGGCGGTCGACGGAGCGGTGGAATATCGGTTCCTCTCGGACTCGTTCGTTCCTCTTCGGAACCCGACGGGGGAAGACATAACCTATGAACTGAAATCAGGAGAACGGTTTGGTTGCTTTCACGGGGAAGGAGTCGGCTGGCACGATGTGCACGGTTTGGGGTCAGCCTGTATGGGTTATACGAGTATGGTTCCCTCTTTTGTTCGCTCCTACCGGGCGGAAGCGGGACGCCCTGTGATTGCGGTTCATGCCGCAAAGGGGGGAACGGTCATTTCAAGCTGGCTTCCGGACGCCGAGATTTATCCGGTGCTTTTTGCGAAAGTTCGCGGGGCGATTGCCGCGGCGAAGCGGGAATACGGCGCGGTCGGACGGGTTGCTTTTATCTGGCTGCAGGGGGAAAGCGATGCCCTCTGCAGAACGCCAGGAGAAGTCTATCTGGAGCGGATGAAGATCCTCCGGGCGGCGGCGATTCGCGATTTTGAAATTGACACATTTGCGGTGATCCGAAACGGTCCTTTTGCATCAATCGTTTCCTGGCATCATGCGGATCCGCAGGAAGCATTGAGGGCGGATCAGACGATTCAGGAGGCGCAGGAACAGTTTTGCCGGGAAATTCCGGACTGTACGATGCTCACCCGCCTGATTACGGAACTGGTCCGGGAGGAGCGTTATCTGAACCCCGAGGCAGAAGGACATCTGAGTGCCCTTGGATTGGAAACGGTAGGTTCGGAGGCAGGAAGAAAACTGGCCGAATACTACCGGGGAAAGGAAGCAGAATGACCGACGGAGAGGATCAGATTGCCGGAATTCGAATCCTTTATGAAGACAGAGGTGTCCTCGCAGTCGAAAAACAGCCTGCGACGATGGCGCAGGGTAGCCGCAGCGGGGAAGAGGGCAGCCTGCTTTCCCTTCTTGCCTCCGAAATGAAAAAGGACGGTTCGGCTTCCTTCCTGACTCCGGTTCATCGTTTGGATTACGGTGTGGGAGGCGTGATGCTTTTCGCAAAGACGAGGCAGTCAGCCGCGGCTCTGTCCAATGCAATGCAGAGCGGAGAAACAGAGAAGGAATACCTCTGTATGGTTTGGGGATGTCCCGAGGAAGCAAAGTCGGAATGGGAGGATTACCTCTACCACGACTCCGGTCAGAACAAGACATTTCTTGTCACTGGGCCGAGAAAGGGCGCAAAGGCCGCGAAGCTGTCCTACCGGATCCTGGGAACGTCGGAAGCAGACGGCAGACCGGTTGCGCTTCTGGGCGTAAGACTATTCACGGGGAGGACACACCAGATTCGGGCCCAGCTCTCCGGACACGGATACCCGATCCTTTGTGACGGAAAGTACGGGGGGAGGCGTCCTCTCGCCTGCCGTTCGGCCGGGATTGCCCTCTGGAGTTACCGGTTTTCCTTCCCGGCTGTCCGAGGAAAGGAGCAGGCTGCCAGAGAAGAGGTTGTTTCTGTTCCAGGAGGAGGAGTCTGGGATCTGTTTTCCGAAAACCTTTTCGAGCTTCGGAAGGCAGCGATCCGGCCTTCGTGAGCGCAGAGCCCCGCTGGTTTTGTGCACTTTGTATAATTATTTACAAATTTTATTAGTTATTCAAACGTATTTTTCAAAAAAGGGTTGACGGAAGCTCTGGAACATGGTATACTTAAGCCAACAAAGGGAGTAATGTAGAATGGCAAAGAAGAGATCCTGAACCGTTTCCGCCTTGTAACGACGCGAAAGGAGGCATTATTATGAAACTCATCTTCATTTCAGATCGCCACCTCATGTGCCGCAGAAAAGGAGAAACTTGGTAAACGGAGGATAGTCCAATGTACAGTTAAGCTTGCGAGACGCTGAAGCAGCGTTCCCGCAGTCCCGACTCCAGAAGAAAAGGCATTCGAACCGGACAGGAGGCGTTGGAAACAATGAAACTCATCTTTTCCAGGAATCACCGCCCCATGAACCTGCTGAATGTTAAAGAATCATAAGCTGGAGGGTAAGCCGATGTACAATCCGGAGGCGCTGCGCTGAAGGGCAGTGCAGTGCGTCAAAAATAACAATAAGAACACCCCTTTCGCTGAAGAAGCGAAAGGGGCTTTTTTTGGCATGAGGATTATTCTTCGTCCTGACTGTCCAGAATACTCATCGGATCGGAGTCCTCTTCTTCCGGCAGTTCGGATTTTTGGGAATCTTCGGAATCGGGGAGCGCGGTTTCCGCTTCGGGTGTCTTTTCGACAGACTGTCCCTGCTTCTTCTCGGAACGGATCAGAAGAAGAACAACGAACATTGCGGCCAGAAGCAGAGCAGCGGAGACTAAATAAATGTAGGAACGGTTCTCGATGGTGAGTCCGAACAGAAGAATCGGATGTCCGTTGGTCGCTGCGATGAAGAGGCTGCCTAAGTAGGCGGAGAGAGCGGAGGAAAGGCTGCCTGTGGTGAAGAACAGTGCAATACAGCTTGTCCGGAGATCCTTGGGGGCACGTAAAAACACCAGATTGGAAATCGGAAGCCCCATGCACCCGGAAATCAGTGCTCCGTAGACGGCCGAAACGATGTAGATCGGCGCCGTCTGCGCGGTCACGAAACAGTTCATCAGGTAGACGGGGATTGTGAGGAGCATACCTGTCGCGAGAACGGGAAGCCAGCCCCTCTGATGAATCTTTTTGCTCCAGAACGACATCATCAGAATGGAGCAGGGAATTCCGCAGATGGAGGCGATGCTCAGGAAGAGATAACTGAGGTTGGCACCCTTCTCATCGATCAGATAGGTGGAGAAAAAGCTGCCTGGAAATCCGATCGCCATATTGTAAACCGCGTAAATGATTACGGCAGTCATGAAGGGCTTGCTCTTCAGGGGCGAGAACAGGATCTGCTTGATGGTGGGACGCGTCTGTCCCTGTTCCTCCAGGCCCTTGTTGTATTCCGGTTCCTCCATCCGATTGAAGTGGCCGAACTCCAGCGCGATAAACAACAGGGAGACGCCGCGCATGATCAGGATCCCGAGCAGCAGCTGCTGATTCGCCTTGAAGTAATCCATATAAAGGCCGAGGAGAAACGTGAACAGGGCGTTCAGAACCGTCGACAGAACCGAGTTCATAGCGAAAAAGTCGCTCCGGCAGAACTCGGGGAGACAGTAGATATGCCAGTCGTTGATGGCAGGGTTGGACAGATTGACCACCGACGTTTTCAAAAAGAGTGCGACGAGAAACAGAGGGGCCTTGATGTGGATGTCCAGGGGGAGCATGACGATGACGGGGAAAAGCACGATGTTGCAGAAGTAGTAAATCCCGCGAAGGAGAAAAACCATCGGCTTTCTCTTCTTCCTGTGCTCGAAAAGAAACGCCGAGAACAGCATGCTCAGAGCTGCGATTCCGGGAACCGCTCCGATCAGACCCATATAGTACGTGTAAGTCTCTGTATCCGCATCCCCGAGGAGGAGCAGCAGCAGAGTCGTATAAAAAATCCCGTCCGTCACATATCCGGCGAAACTGCAGAACAGATTTCCCCAGAAATAGCCCCGGCGGCTGATCATCAGACCATCCCGGTTGTCGTGAAGGCCGAGTTTATAGGTGTCGATATAGGGTTGGATAATGGGGATTTTCATGAAACGTAGCACCGGCTACCCGAGACCTCTGACGTGCAGAGGAGGCGCCTTGCTCCTTTCGATTGAAAAAGTCAGGATTTCACGGCCTTAACGCAGAGGAATACAGGATCTCGTTTGCAGGAGGGGAGGAAATGGCCGGAACGTTTCCGTATCCCGGCCGTTCTCCGATGCGGAGCAGACGCCTCGGTTCCTTCTCAGTGCCGTTTGACCGCCGGGCAGAAACCGGTTCTTGACGTCGAGCCACGAGTCATTGACGAGAACACAGAGCAGAAGGTATCCGTTACACGGTTCAAGAGCAGGGAAGAACAGCGATGAAGATTATTTTGCCTTATAGTAAATGGTAATGATGATTCCTTCCTCTTCGAAACTTGCAAACAGTTTGCCGCCTTCGTATTTCATTTCGGTTGTTTCTTCGCCCGAATCGCTGACGAAGGTGACCTTGGAACCATCTATGGTGTAGGTGCCGGTTTCGTTCTCGCTTCCTGTGACGGTGTACGTGTTGTCAGCATTGCAGGTGATCTGGTCTTCATAGTCCTCAGCGTCGAACAGACCGTCTTCTCCGGAACTGAGAGACAGCAGGGATTCATAGAGCGCCTTGACTTCCGGATCGATATCATCCGAATACGTGACGGTATACGTGTCGTAGACAAAGGTTTTTCCAGCAAGCGGATTGGAGGCTCCGCAGCTGCAGATAACGGAGCAGACAATCACTGCAACCAGCGTGAGAGCAAGGACTTTCAGTGTGTTTTTCATAGTCAATCTCCTCAGAAAGAAAGTGGACGGGGCGGCGCTTCCCTTTGAAACGTATTTCCGTAACGGATCGACATGCGAAGAGACGGGATATCACAGAGAGACGCGAAAAACCCCGGGCAGTCAGGGGCGGCTGGCCCCATGAATGCGGTTTGTTGGATTCCTTGGGTTTTGAAAGAACGGATACCTGAGACGCTGCCTGTGTGCTCATGAAGAATCGGGCTGCTGTTGGAAGGGATATGAAAAAACTTGCAGAAAACATTGGCACGGTGGTATTATACCGCAAGTCAGGAATGAAATCAACCCTAAATCCGAAAGATGCCGGAGAAAGGCGGACTCCCCACGCGAAAGGAGATTCCTGTTCTGCTGCATCCGGGAATCCAATACGAACAGGGGGACGGCTGAGCCGCATCCCCCTGCAATCGCTGCTTTTCGGAATAATCTGTTTTTAGCCGAAATATCTCTTCAACAGGCCGGCAAAAGCTTTTCCGTGTCTTGCCTCGTCTCTAGCCATTTCATGGACGGTGTCATGGATTGCATCTAGTCCGGCCGCCTTTGCCCGCTTTGCTAGATCCGTTTTTCCTGCGGTAGCGCCGTTTTCCGCGTCGACCCGCATTTTCAGGTTCTTTTCCGTACTGTCGGTTACGACTTCACCAAGCAGTTCAGCGAACTTTGCCGCGTGTTCTGCTTCTTCCCATGCTGCCTTCTCCCAATAGAGTCCGATCTCGGGATAACCTTCTCGGAAGGCAACTCTCGCCATGGCGAGATACATTCCGACCTCGGAACACTCTCCGGCAAAGTTGGCGCGCAGATCGGCAAGGATGTCTTCGGACACATCCGATGCGACACCGACGACATGCTCGGATGCCCAGGTCATGCCTTCTTCCTTGATCTCCTCAAATTTGGATGCGGGCGCCTTGCAGACCGGGCAGGCATCCGGAGCCGCGTCCCCCTCATAGATGAATCCGCATACAGTGCATCTGAATTTTTTCATTGAAATATCTCCTTTCCAGATGAATCTCAAATACAGGCGGCGGGCGTTTTTCCCGCCCCTGGAGAGTATACCATTTCTCTCCGGAGAAGTCAAGCACTCCCGGGAATCGCCGGCGTTTTTCAACTCCCCGGTCCGCGCGGTCAGGAAACAGGGAACTGATCCCCGATTTCCTCTGTCAGAACGGAAACGAGAGCGCGGCACCCCGCAGCGTCGCATTCTCCGAATCTGCCAGGGGTCGGGCTGTCCAGATCCAGCACGCCTACGCAGCGGCCGGAAACGACAATCGGGACGACGAGTTCGGAAGCAGATTCCGAATCGCATGCGATGTGTCCGGGAAAGGCATGAACGTCGGGAACCAGCTGCGTTGTTTCCGAAACGGCCGCGGTTCCGCAGACGCCTTTTCCCATTGGAATTTCAATGCAGGCCGGTTTTCCCTGAAACGGTCCCAGAATCAGCCGGTCTCCCTCACGGAGGTAGAAGCCTGCCCAGTTCAGGTCCGGAAGGGCCCCGAACAGCAGGGCAGAGACGTTGGAGAGGTTCGCCGTGAAGTGCGGGACTCCCGCAATCAGCTGGCGCAGCTGCTCCGATAGAAGACGGTAATCCGTCAAAGATTCTCCCTCCTGTCCCAAAACCGGTCAGCCCTCCGACTCGAAGCGGGATCTGTCAATCCAGAGCCCGAGAGCGGGGTTCGGAATAAAGTAGATTTCCTCCCCGTTGACGGAATTCAACCCGTAGCGGAGCCGGGAAGGATCGTAGAGACGGGCAGTTTCCTCATAATCCGCGGAAAGGAATCCGACGGATTCGATTTCCTCTTTTGAAATGTCCCTCACCGCATAGGTGACGCGGAAGCGTCCGTCGGAACTGCCGTGAATCAGGTGGGCGGCAGCTCCCATGTTCTCTCTCAGATCCTGATTCTCGGGACTGCGGAACGCCTTGAGCGTGTTCAGCCGTCCGCGGTATCCGTATTTGCGGATGAGCCGGTCGACCGCGTCGTCCTCCCCGAACCGTTCGACGCCCGGCGCAAGAATGATCAGGTCTCCCCCGTCCGCCATCGCCATGCGGGTCCGGTAGATGGCCTTGTTCCCCAACCAGGTGCTCTTGAATTCCGAGGGATCCAGATACACAACACATTTGCGAAGCCCGGTCGGCAGAAAATCAATGTTTTTCTCCTGCGCCAGTTTGACCGCATGGGTCAGGCAGTCCCGTCCCTCTCCCAGAAAGAGTCCATGGGTTCGGATGATGCCTCCCGGAGCCGTGGTGACGGTCAGCGCAAACAGGATGGGACGATGGCTCAAAAAATGCTCCAGACCGTAATCGAAGAGTTCCCGGACCGGGGTATGATCTCTTCCCATCATGCGCTCCATCCCGTAGACGGCGCCGACCATATGGGACTTGTTGATCATTTCGGATCCGCCGACCCCG
>JAGAFM010000058.1 GCA_017612655.1 Clostridia bacterium
ATTCTTAAAATCGTATTGACGATTTCGTTTAATTCGTGTGTAATAGTTAAGAGGAGTTCAGGAAGTAGATCGAAATGGCTACGACAAATCTCAATATCAGAATAGACGAAAAACTGAAAAAACGGGCGGAGATGTCGAAACGATCGGCATCTCCGCAGTGCTTTTGTTTATTATTGGCAGAGTCTCTTTTCAATCAGCTTGCTTCTCCCGAGAACGACACGGATCTTGCCCACTTTTTGATCTGCTCCGCAAATTTGTCGGCATTCTCCTTCAGCGTCGCAAACTGAACGACCCAGAAAGCATCGTCGGATCTGTATACGTAAGATGTATAATGGCACTCAAGCTTGGTGGTGGGGTTGGTAAAATCATACTCGAAACCGGAAAGACCGTCGTGAGTAAACTTTTTAACATCGCTCCATCCGTTTGCCTGAATCAGCAGATCTGCATATTGATCCAACGAATTGTTTTCAAATCCTTCCGCCAAGCTGAAGGGTTCCTTCATTGCGAAGACGGCCACGTTCCGGGAATCATAAGTCACGGTGTAGTTCGCAATCTGTGTTTCCTGAAATCCGGCAGTCAGCGTAATGGTCATCCCGTTGGAAGAGAACGATTTTTCTCTGGATCTCTGTCCGGAAATGAATCCGGAGGTTAGGAGAAAGCCGAATAATGCTCCAAGGAGTACAGCGGCGATCAGAACGATCCAGCCTTTTTTTGCGTTCTGTTTCCGATCAGCCAGGACAGCCTCGGAATCATTATTGTCAAAGCGGAACGCATTTCCGGTTCCGGGATTGAAATGATTTTTGCCGGAAAGAAACACGTCTTCCGTTCCTTCGGGGAGCTGATACGATTCGTTGCAGTAGTCTTTGCTCAGTTTGTCCGCAATCACGAAAACTCTGCGGGCTTGCTCATCGACCGAAAACGTCTTCTCTTCCCCGTTTTTCAGTTCCCCGATCTTCTTGCAGGGTGTCCCGCTGATCGTGAGTTCCTCCGAGGCGGGATCCTCGACATAGATCTTAAGCTTGGCAAGACAGCCTACAAAGCTTTTCCCTCTTCTGATTGTCAGATTCCTCACAGGCCGAAAACCTCCTTCAGTATTTTGCGCGGTTTCCTTGATCATTCGCAGTCATGAGCATCGTCTGGTTCTGAGAGACAGGACATTTTGTTCATCTGAAGTCCAGAGCTTCATCATCCGGCAGCGGATTCAACGGCGCGCCGGGAAGATTCTGATACCAGAAGGCCGTGCTAGCGTAGTCGTCTCTGCGGGGGCGGGATCCGTACGGCGTATAATGGATGTTCTGGAGGGTGACGCGGATGGATTCGTCGAAGAAGATCGGATCCGGAACGTGCCAGCGGTACAGCATGAATCTCGGCTGGTAGTTGTAATGGTTGACATAATCACCCAGCGCGGCATACATTCCGGCATAGAGACCCGAATAGGGGGTATACCGGCCCACCTCGGGCTTGTCGTAGCCGAACGCATAGGACCCGCAGAAATAATCCTCCGTCCCCGTATAGTTCACTGACGGGAACGATTCTCTGTCCAGGTAGATTTTCATCTCCCCTTCCACCCAGCAGTCGTTGCTTCCGCTGATTCCGGCGAACAGGGCGACTCCGGCATAGTGTCCGCATCCTTTGACTCCGTCGAGAATGGTATACACGCCGTCGGTCGGAGTTGGAAAGGACATACGGTATGTGGCATGAAAGTAGGCGGCATCCGGATCAACCGGCGAATAGCAGCCCGTGATCATATAGTAGGCATCTTTGGATTTTGCCGGGGACCGGTTGGTTAGAGTGATACGGCAGTGACGCCGGAACGGCATCGGCCAGTAGCAGTTCATTCCCCTGCAGGGAGCGGCAAGAATCATGGCGCTGTTCAGGGTGGGGTAGTTTCCGGCCCGATCCTGAACGATGCCGGGGTAGCCGTAACCGAAGAAGGCAGGCAGAGGCACTTCGACAGAAGGATAATCCTGACCGTCCCAGAAGATGCGAAGGATGAGGTTGTTGCAGACGTCTCCCCCCATCCAGATGCTCTGGATTGTGCCCGGTCCGTCCGTCTCCATCATAGTCAGGGTTTCCCCGGGCTTGATCCGGACAAACGCGCTGTTCTTTTCCCAGGGAGCTCCCTTGCTTCCGCCGGAACGTTCCCCGGTCGGATTTTCCGCGGAAAAGGCAAAAGTCCGTCCATGTTTTATTGTGGAAAGATCCGGAAGAATCATGACGCTGGTCCCCCTCTGTTCGTTTTGTATCCAGGAACTGAAAGCATGCGTGTTTCGTTTTTCCACTGTTGATCGAGGAGCTGGAGATTCTTGCTGAACGAATCGTCTGCTCCTTTGCAATGACAAGGATCCCGCAGCATGTTCCCGGTGCTTGTTCAAGGAAAGTATATCACAGGATTCATGAACTGTAAAGCCTTTCTGTGCATGCTTTGAAAGAAAGCAAAGAAGTAATCGAAAAACGGTTGACGGGGTCTTCGGTTCGTGCTAGAATGAGACGCGGAGACCGCTCCTCCGGACTCTATGTGGTTTGAAAACCCGGAAGAGGTGTTCTTTGAATAGGAGCACTCTGACAGTCCCAGACGAACCTTTACCCAGTCCTTCCCTTTTCGTCACGGTTTGGAACGGTTTTCGGAATAATGGAAAGGAGTGCCGTTTCGTTCCGGTTCGACAGATCCGGAAACCGAACGGTAAAACAACTCTGATGAAACGAATCACTGCCCTGCTCCTCACGGTATTTCTGCTTTTGGGAGCTCTGGTATCCTGCGCGTCCGGCCCATCCTCTACGGAACCGATTTCAGATTCCGCGACGGAGCCGTCTGAATCTGCCGGAGGATCCGAGACCGAACCGGTCACCGCGGAACCCGCGCCTGAAGATCAGCTGTTCGCCGGGGCGGATCCGCTTCCGGATGAACTCGACCTTCCGGAATCGGTCTTCGGAGAAGACGGAACCGTTTTCCGTACCATCGTCCTTCCGGACGGAGCGGATACGATTCTTTCGGTTGCGGCGGAAGAGCTCCAGTATCACATTCAGAAGATCACGGATACCGTCCTTCCCATCGTGGGAAGAACCGGCTCAGGTTACGGATCTCTGATTGTCGCCACCCCGGAATCTCTTTCCGGAATCCGGGATCTCTTCGCGGAAGACCTGGAATGGCTTGCGGAACTGGAGGAACCGGAAACCGGGAAAAGGTGGGGCTCCGACGGATTTGCGATCAGGCGTTCTGGCAGTCACATTTTCCTGATCGGCAATACTTCCCGGGGCGCTCTGAACGCAGTGTACGACTTTCTTGAGGAAAACTTCGGGATTCTCTGGATCCGGTCTTCGGAGGACATCGGCCTGATTCTGGACCAGTCTCCGACAGTTACCGTAACGAAAACAGACTACAGGGAGAAATCCCCCTTCGAACTCCGCGGCTGGCACATGCTGGATCTTGGAAACAACCCTCCGGAGACGTACCGGTATCTCGTAAGAAACAAACTGAACCTGATTTCGCCCGCCTCTAAATATTATTCTCTGGAGTCTATCGGTGTTGAGAACTCAACCCGGATCGGCATCAACGGGATCCTGAAATCGACCATGATGGAGAGTCCTATCTACGATCCGGACGACCCAAGTCTATGGTGTACGGACTCGGAAGGAAATCCGCTCTCTCCGTCGGAATCCGTTCAGATCAATATTTATTCGGACAAGGCCGCGGAAATCGTTGCGGCCGCCATTGTCAAACAGGTCGACGATAACGGTTATTCCATATACTTTGTCGGAGCCGAGGATACCTGGTCGGGGGTCGTGATTCCCGATTCCACACTCCCGTACGAGTATGCTCCCGGACAGTTTGTTCAGCCGACCGACGACAATTACTATTCCACCGTCTTCCACTCGTTCTTCAACAAAGTGGCACGGAAGGTCGCGGAAACCTATCCGGATGTCCTGGTAGGCACCTACGCGTACCAGATTACGGTTCGGCCGCCTGCCTGTGACATTGAACCGAACCGCATGATCGTTTTCGCCCCGATTGAAGAAACACTCACTGAACCCCTTGCGGCGCCGGCAGATCCGGATCACGCGGGATCCGGAAAAAACGTGGAATCTTTTGAATATCTTCAGGAGTGGGCGAAAAAAACCAGCAACCTGACTGTTTACAATTATTACGGCTGCGCCAAGGTCGGCCTGGTTTACGAGCGGCCGATTCTGGAAAGAATCCAGGATGATCTTCAGCATTATGCGGAGCTTGGGATTTGGGGTCTAACTCCGGAGGGCGTGATTGACGGAGACGGAGACTTTTTCACTTTCTATGAGGGAGACGGGACCGATGCCCTGCATAAAAACTGGGCGATGAATATGCTGACCTACTGGGTTTATTCCAAACTCGCCTGGGATCCTTATCAGGATCTCCAGGGGCTGGTAGAGGATTTCTGCCGGAAGGTTTACGGGGACGCAGCGCCATACATGCTGGAATACCACCGTGTGCTCAAGGAGGGGTGGGACGCCGGGAATGCAGAAAGAGTCAGGAGGGTGTCGTATGACCTCGTTACATCGATGATGAATACCTTCTTTATCAAAAAGCCTGGTATCGGCAATGCGCTGATTGAGTGTCTGAATCAGGCCTATGAAGCGGCAAACGACAAGCAGAAGCAG
>JAGAFM010000004.1 GCA_017612655.1 Clostridia bacterium
GAACGTGGGGATCTTCCCTTCCAGGAAAACCCGCACGCTTCCGGGGATGGTGGTGGAGCGCTGGCTTGGGTTGGTGGCGGTGACATGGGCGGAGAAACGGCTCTACCTCAGCGAGGCGGAAGGAAGGAATCTGGACGGTTCCCCGCGCTATCCTTCCCGGTTTATCCTCGACGTGGACCCCGCTCTGCTCGAATATACGGCGCCGCCCCGCGACCGGCTGATCGCGGACGCGAGGGAATACATCGGCGTGATGGAAAAATACCTGCCGGAGGAGGATGAAGCCGCTGCCTTCGCGCCGGGGGATCGTGTCGTGCACAAGCATTTCGGCGCGGGAACCGTCCAGGATGTGGATTCCGGGAAGAGCGCGTATTCGGTTCTGTTCGACTCCATGGAAACCCCCAGATCGATCTCGTTCCGTACGCCGCTGACAAGGGGATGACACGGAGAGTCCGACCTTGTGATGCGGTGCGATCACCGCAGGGATACTTTTGAACGGAAGCGCATGGAACGAAGGAGCATTTTGTACATCTGCTGAACGGGGTGAATGATGGAACTGTCACAATACGACCATAAATACGTCCGCATTACGGATAAATTCGGAGAAACATTTTCCGGGTTTGCACGCCACGAGGACCGAGAGTTTATTATGTGCGAATATGGCGGAGATGAAGATGGCATATTCATTGAGGATGTTCTGATCTACAATTCTCTGATCGCTTCCATTGAAGAGATCGTGCCGCACGGCACAGCCGAATTGTGGACGGAGCAGCTGGTCCTGCGCAGATACCGCCCGGACGATGCGGAACCGCTGTATCAACGGCTGGGAACAGATCCCGAAATAATTCAGTATTCGGGCTGGAATCCGTATGCGACCCTGGAAATGGCGCAGGAAACCGTACGCAGTTTCATAGACAGTTACGAAAACGAGGGTTCCTATTCGTGGGTCATGGACTGGGAAGACGTTCAGATCGGAACGATTGGAGCCTATGACTATCGGACTGATCAGATCGAGGTGGGATTCAGCGTCGTCCGCGGGTGGCGCGGCCGCGGCTTTGCGACGGAAGCACTGGAGAAAGTGCTGGACTATCTGACGGAAAACGAGGGCATCTCCTGCGTGACCGCGTGGTGTGCTTCGGAGAACTCCGGATCGAAACGGGTCCTCGAAAAAGCGGGCATGAAACTTGTCCGCACGGAGAAGGACGGACTGTCAGTCGGCGGGAACACCTATGACAGACTGATCTACGAATACCGGAGGAAACCGCGGGAACGGCAGTCACAGTGACCTGCGTTCCGGAAGAGACGTTCTCTCCGCTCGACCGCGGAACGGTCAGCGCGCGGAACCACCTGAATCCATACAGACAATACGGCATAGGAAAACGATTTCCGGAGAGGAAGAGGAAAGACAGCGCCGATGCCGGGACAGACGGCAAAACTGTCGGAAGAAAAAGGAGCAATCAATGAGACAACTGCAGTTGGATGATTTTCTGAAGTACAGGTTCCTTTCGGAACTGAATTTTTCACCCGACGGACGTCTGGCGGCCACCGTGGTCGCGGAATGCGACGCGGAAAAAAACGAGTACAAGACCGCCATCTGGATCCGGAAGGACTCCGCCTGGACGAAGCTGACCGGGCTCGGAAAGGAACGCGGATATGTATGGGAGGACAGCACGCATATCCTGTTTCCCGCCGCAAGAACGGAGGATGAAAAGAAGAGAGCGGAATCCGGGGAGCGTTTCACAACCTATTACCGCATCAGCACGGAGGGCGGCGAAGCCGAAAAGGCGTTCACGCTTCCATTCGCAGGCGCTCTGAAAGAGCGTGCCGGGGAGGATTGCTGGATCGTATCCGGCGCCTTCGACGCGGAATGCCCGGATTACTGCGCCCTGTCCGGAGAAGAGCGGGAAAAAGCCGATAAAGCCAGAAAGGAGAACGAGGATTACAGGATCCTGACAGAGATCCCGTTCTGGTGGAACGGGGAAGGTTTTTCGGGCGGGCAGAGAGGCGGACTGTTCCTGCTCCGTGCCGGAACGGGCGCAGCGGAGCGCATCACCGGGGCGAATCTCAGCGTTTCGGATTACACGCTTCTGAACGGAAAGATCTGCTATGCGGCGTCGGAAGCTGGACCGGTCCGGTTTACCAAACCGGACAGGATTTTCTCTTATGATCTTGCCACCGGAAAGACGGAGACCGTTTCCGAGAACCGCGAAAGGCTTCAGATCGTCGCGCTGGAACAGCTGGACGGCAGGCTTGTCGTTCTGGCGGAGGAGGAATCCGTCTATCATGTCAGCAGGGAAATGGCGTTCTACCTGGTCGACCCGGAAACGGGAAAGATCGGTACGCTCCGCGCGGAAGACGAATCGCTGATGAATTCCGTCTGCGGGGACTGCAGCTACGGAGCGACGCATGAGCTCCGGTCCCGCAGGGACGGACTCTACTACCTCAAGACGGTCCGGAACGATGTCCGGCTGTGCAGGCTGAACCCGGACGGAAGCATGACGGAACTTATAGGAGAGCCCGGATCGATCGACGATTTTGACGTGTCTTCAGACGGAAGGATCCTTGTGATCGCGGCC
>JAGAFM010000059.1 GCA_017612655.1 Clostridia bacterium
ACAGAACTCCGTATTCCGAAGACGGTACTTTCTCAATGGCGCCGGTTTTCAGAAGAGTCTCCACCGTCCTTTTCAGCTTTTGCGTGATCCCTTTGTATCCAAGTTCCCTGGATAGGTCGGTCAGGTTCAGCGCTTGCTTTGCGAGGATATCCAGAATCCGATTTTCATAATCGGAGGATTTCCTTGTCGGAAGAAAATGCGGGTGAACGGGGATCACGACGGTCAGATAACCGCGTGCTTCATCCATCTCGAAAGACGGGAGTGCCGATCCGTTTTCTTTCAGCGCCTGGAACGCGGTCGGGAAGCCGGTGTTGCGTCCTTCCGTCAGCTTCAGCTCTTTCAAAAAGTCGCCGATCCTGCGGTTCCGATAGACCATGGAGCGGATGTCGAACGCTTTGATCTTTTCGTCGCGGATGCTCCGGTCAAAGCCGGGGAAACTGGTGATCTCCATCGCGGACGGCGTGATGCGGACCGTGATCGGTTCGTTGATCTGATAGGATCTGTGATACACGGCGTTTGAAAGGATCTCTTCCACCGCCGGATAAGGATAGTTCATGATCCGCTCGGCTTCCGCTTTGACTTTGCTTTTGATTACAGCTTCCTTCAGCGCATAGTTTTGGATATAGGATAGCGCCTCGGTCAGCTGACGCTGGATCGGGCCGGTAAAGACCTTTTCCGTCATGCCCGAACCGGTCGGATCGGGGATATCCACCACCTCGATGCGGGCGTACCGGAAATATTTTTCGGGATGCTCGGAGAACATCAGAAGCCCGACGTTTTTCGGTTTGCGGTATTCGGAAGGCCCTGCCACAAGCTGCATATCCTCGGCCAGACGGTTGAGATCCTGTTTCAGTGAATATGCGTAAAGATCGCTCCCGACTTTTTTGAGGTGTTCACGGATCAGTCCGAGATCGAGATCTTCTACTTCCGCCGCCAGGTTTTCCCGGTCATCGAAGGGAATATCGGAGGAGACGTAATAGAGCTGTTTGATCTCTTCGACAGACGCCTCGACCGTCGCGCTTGCCTTCCGGATATAATATCTCTTCTCGGAACGCTTTTCGGACAGGGAAACCGACGCCTTATACGGCCGCGCGAAGCCGCCCGACACCCAGATCACGAGAACGTATTTCCCCTCGAACAGAAACGGTTCCGCCACCGGCTGATAGAATGGCTCAAGGTAATGACAGCATTCGCGCAGCTTCTTTTCGATTCCGTCGATCCGCTCTTTCTCGATGCCCTTGATCGGGAATACGGGCAAGCCGTCTTTTTCCTCGACACCTACGACGATATAGCCGCCGCCCATATTGTCGATGTCATTGGCAAAGGCGCAGATCGTGTGAAGAATCGGCTCGGGATTCCAGTCTGCTTTGAATTCAATCCGCGTAGATTCAACGACGGTCCGGTTGATTAGATCGCTGATATTGATCGGTATGGCCATTTGCGTATCCTTCTCTCGTTTTCATTCTGCTCTTATTATACTCTCCATCGCTCCGCTTGTCAAGTCCGTCTGCGCGTTTTTGTCGAGCGACTCGACAATTTCCCGTCGAGCGCGTCGAGTCTTCTGCCTGATTTCGGTTGTTCACGCACTCTCCCGACGTGCTTCAACCCCAAGTCAGGCAGTTTTTATATGCCTTAACATGAGATTTGCTATTCCCGCATATTCTGCGGCATTTTTTCGCGCGTTTTGTGTTCGTTCTCGCATAGATATACCGGAATCGCTGTATATGGCTTCATTTTTGTGCCGCGCAGCGTATATTCACTCATTTTCTTCCCGCAAATCCTGCGGTGTTCATGTGTAAGAGAATCTGCTATACTGTAGGCGTCCGAAGGAGAGAACCTCCGGACAATCAAAAATCAATATCTGAAGCCGGATGCATACGGCAGCGGATGTTCATACCGATCCCTTTGTCACCACGAGAAACGTGGCTTGGGGATTGGCGTGACCACCCCTGACTGTGTGCATCCTTTTTTCGGTCGGGGACTTCCGCTGCAAGATGCGTCCGCAGAAAGGACGCCAAAATGAAACAGACAAACTTCCCTTCCGAGCTCCGCACCTCCTACACCTACCGTTTCGCAGATGGATCTACCTATACGGTCCATATTGGTGATACCGATGAGAATGGCAAAGTCGTCACCGAAGAGATGCTCGAGCTTCTCTATCTGATGGACGAAGGGTCCGGGGACGAAATCCAGCCGGAGGAATCGGAAGATGAGGATTCCTACACCTACGCCTTCTCCGATGGGACGACCTCCACGATCAGAGTAGGCGACGTGGACGAGAACGGAGCTGTCGTAACCGCCGAGATGATCAAGCTGCTCCACCAGATGGACGACAAGGAGATGTACAACAACCGCAAAAACACCAAAGTTCCAATTGGTAAATGGGAGGTCCCCGGCATTGAAAGATGGAAGGCAGCTCATCCCGGCGAACCGCTTCCGACCCGCTATCATATCCCACTGGATGCACTAACGAAAAGTGAAGAAGGAGATGACGACTGCGACAAAGGGAATCTGGCAAAAGCAAGTCTTGCCGTGAACGCAGGGAATAGCGATGTTGAGACACTGTCCCCTGCAGTCGAACGCACACGAAAAATCGTCTCGAAAATGAAGCCGGAACTTCAAAGAACCTATGAACTGCTTGTGGTTCATGGATTCAGTGTGTCGGAAACGGCTAAACTCCTTAGACAACCCAGAAGAACTATCCAGTGGCGCAAAGAAAAAATAATTGAGATCATAAAGAGGGAGTTTTGAATTTTTTGTGAACATTTCAAAAATCTTGCCAAAACCGTCGATTTTTTTACCTTGTTATATGAGGGGATGAATTCCCCGACCGGGGCGCCTGCCCCACTTGCTCTTTGAAAACTGAATAACCCATCAGATAGATACGTTCCCGCTGACGCAGGAGACTGCAAGCGACAGGGCGACAAGATCGGACAAACGGATCCGGCGCGAGACCCCGACCGTGGGACTGCGACCCACGGACCGCGATGACCATCAGCGAGGGATAATGATACTTCCGTAGCCAAAAGGCGCGGTCGGCGGAGTACCCGGCGAGGGTGAGAGTCCCATGAGGCTGTTTAGCAACCAGCCGTCTGTCTGACGCCTGCCTCCGGGGGAGTCTTGGACAAAAACGGAGCCATACACACAAAACGACGAAACTTACCGCCCCCGGGGAAAGTCTGTTCTTTTCAGGGCAGCTTCTTCGGGCGGCTTTACATAATCACCTTGAAGGAGGGCTCTATGCCAATCAAACGCGGTGAAGTTTACGTCGCAGACCTGTCCGGGAGCGTCGGCAGCGAACAGACAGGCGTCCGTCCCGTGGTAATTGTTCAAAACGACATTGGAAATCAGCATTCCCCGACCGTGATCGTTGCTTGTAT
>JAGAFM010000060.1 GCA_017612655.1 Clostridia bacterium
CGGCTTTATCGCAGTTTCGGGTATATTCCAGGTCTTGCCGGTCAAAAAGGCTCCGTCAATTCTGTGTAACGCGCAATAGTTTCTGACACTTCGCTCCGATATCCCCCAGCGTTTTGAGGCTTCCGCTACAGAGATATAGTCCATTTCTACCCTCCCTTTCAATAGCAGAATAATTATACCATGTTATCGGCAAAAAGTCAACTTTAAATGCATCAATATCTCAGAATCTTGCCGATAACGGCAAAATCAAGGAATCCTTCTGTTGGAGTCGAACGCGAAAAACAGGTTGATTTTTCAAAGGCAGTATGATATAGTATAAGTCAAAGCAGGGTTCTCCCACTCCCATGTGCCGGTCCCCGCAGCGCAATCTATGATCCGAAAGGAGGACGGTTCTCATCCCCGGACAATAGTCAGGGAAGGCAGAACCGAAACTATGGATGAATAACAATCCGACCGTTTCCGAAACCCATGAAAATGTCATTGCCGGTATTGTCGGCGCTCTTCTGTTCTCTCTGGTAGGCGGGATCATCTGGTTTGTCCTGTATTCCATCGGAATCGTTGCCGCAATCTCCGGCCTGATCGGCGTCGTTCTCGCGATTAAAGGCTATCAGCTGTTTGCCAAAAAAGAGAGCGTGAAAGGAATCATTATCGCATCCGTTATCGCCTTTCTCGTTCTGGTGCTGGCCTGGTATCTCTGTATTGGAAAAGACGTCTATGACGCGTATCAGGAGTGGTACAAGAAAGGCCTTGTTTCCGAGACGCTGACCTTCGTCGAAAGTTTGAAGGCAGTCCCGATCTTTCTGAAGGAACCGGAGATCGCGGCCGCCTGTTACAAGGACCTGGCAATCGGACTGGTCTTTGCCCTGATCGGGGCGATCGGAACGATTATCACATCCATTAAAAACATCAAGGCGAAAAACAAACTGTTTTCCTCCGAGCCAGCCGGATCTGCAACCGAGACTGTACGCGAAAACGCTCCGGAATCGGCAGCACCCCTTCGCTCGGCGCAGCTCATGGACGAGAAAGTTCATGTATATCTGACGCAGAACGCTTTCGGCCATGAAATCATTCTCCGGAAGGTTGCCAAGACCCGGGATGAACTCGTGATCGACGGGAGTGTTTACGCGGAGCACGTCCTCGAAAAAAGAGTACAGTTTCCCTATGAAATGGCTGTATTCTTCGACGGCCATACCTATGAAGCCGGATGCAACCAGGCGGGACGGAGTTATATCAGCATCGACAAAGTGCTCCTTGCGCAAAAGATGCGCTTTTGATTCTCTTGATTTTCTCAACTTCGATGAAAAAGAGCGGGCTCTGACGAGCCCGCTCTTTTGTACTGCTCAGAAGGTGGTTCCCGGATGGGAAAAGATCATTTTGCTCCGGAAGTCTGGCCGGAAAAGTACGCAAGAAGACGTTTTGACGCTTCCTGCGTATCGTCGCGGCTTGCGAAGGAAGACAGTCTGAAATATCCCTCGCCGCATGCTCCGAAACCGGCGCCGGGCGTTCCGATGACCTGAATGTTCTCGAGTAATTCCTCGAAGAAATCCCAGCTGGTTTTATTTCCCGGACATCTCAGCCAGATATACGGGGCGTTTTTGCCTCCGTAATAGCGAATTCCCAGTTCGTCAAGCGCTTTCATCAGGATTCCGGCATTTTCCTTGTAATACGAAAGATTTGCCTGAATCTGCTGCTGTCCCCGTTCGGTAAAGACAGCGGAGGCCCCTTTCTGGATGATATAGGAAACGCCGTTTGTTTTCGTTGTTCGGTTTCTGACCCACATCTGGTTCAGATTCATCCCATACCGGTTCAACTCTCTGGGGATCACCGTGTATCCCAGTCTTGTACCGGTAAAGCCTGCCGTCTTGGAAAGAGAACAGATCTCAATGGCACAGGTCCTGGCACCGCTCAATTCAAATATGCTTCTGGGACAAGTGGGATCTTCGATAAATGCCTCATAGGCCGCGTCGAACAGCAGGACCGCCCCGATCGCATTCGCGTAATCGATCCATCTCTGCAGCTGATCCCGGTTAAAAACCGCGCCCGTCGGATTGTTCGGCGAACAGAGATAGATGAGGTCCGGGCGGACCGATTCGTCTGGCTCGGGCAGGAAGCCGTTGTCCTCTCCGGAATTCAGATGCAGAATCGTTCTTCCAGCCATAGTGTTGGCGTCAACGTAAGCCGGATAGGCAGGCTCCAGGACCTGAACGACGGAACGGGATTCAAACAGATCGAGTATGTCTCCGAGTTCGTCGCTGGCACCGCTCGAAACAAAGACTTCGTCTGGGGACAGTTGGATTTTCCGCTTTCCGTAATGGTCCGCAATGGCTTCCCGGAGAAAGGGGGCGCCGCATTCCGGCATGTAGCCGTGAAACGTCTCGGCATGGGCCTGGTCCTCCACAGCGGAATGAAGAGCTCGGATCACCTCGTCGCATAGCGGCAGAGAGACGTCTCCGATCCCCATTCGGAGGAGTCTGGTCCCCGGATGTTCTTTCAGATAGCTGGCGATTCTCTTGGAGATATGGGCGAAAAGATAGGAATCCTTCAGCTGTGCGTAATTCAGATTCGGCATCAGCATAGCGAGGTTTCTCCTTCGTATACGGTTTCGGCCGGTCCGATCATCTCGGCGTTCCCATCGAAATCAATCAAGATCTGAAGGGGACCGCCGTCAAGTTGTACCGTGATCCATTTGTCTGGTTGGCAGAAGCCTTTTCTGACGGCCGCAGCGACCGAGGCGCAGGCGCCGGTTCCGCAGGCGGCGGTGATCCCGCTTCCTCTCTCCCAGACCCTCATACGGAGTTCCGTTTCGTTCAGAATCTGCACAAATTCCACGTTGACGCCTTCAGGGAAAACCGGCAGATGTTCGATCTGTTTCCCGAGAGTTTCCACTCGGTCTGTTTCAAGCTGATCCGTAAAGACGACGGCGTGAGGATTTCCGACGTTGACGGGCATGCAGCGGACGGGAAGGCCGTTCAGATCCAGACATCGTTCTTCGGATACAGCTGCGGTTCCCATTTTGACCCGGACGGAGCGAACCTGACAGCCCGCCGTCTGCAGCTCCAGCGTTTTGATTCCGGCAAGCGTTTCGATGCGGAGATGCTTCTTGTCGGTATACCCCTTATCGTAGACGTATTTTCCGACGCATCGGATCCCGTTCCCGCACATTTCCGCTTCACTTCCGTCCGCATTGAAGATCCGCATTCCGAAGTCCGCCCGTTCGGACGGGGTGATGAAGATC
>JAGAFM010000061.1 GCA_017612655.1 Clostridia bacterium
CACGGGGCATTCCGGTCTGCTCTCCGAAGCGGGTGAGACTGTCGTCCAGCCTTTTATGAAGCCTGAGGTAAACCAGGACGGTCTTCTCCCGGCCTCCGGCGATCTCCTCTCCGGACATGTGCCACCTCCCGGTCAGATCCCGTTTTCTTCCACGTAAACTTCGTCAGCGGAGCCCGATCCTTCTTCCGAATCGGCAGCGGACCGGTCCGCCGGTTCCCCGAGCCTCTCGATAAACGTGTTCAAATCCCGTTTCATCGCTTTCAGCCGTTCCATCATGACCGCCTTGCCTGCAGGATCCAGACGGCGGAAACGGCTCATACTGGTTCCCGACACGACGGAAGCAAGGGCGGATTCCGCCTTTTTCATCGATTTGTTCAGCAAAATCGCAAGATCCGCCGTCTTCGTTCCGGACGGAGCATTCGGCTGAATCTGCGACAGCTTTTCTTCGCTCCGCCGAAGAGCCTGCCGGGCGGAGGAGATGGTGCTGGCATACATCCGTTTCTGAGCCTCCAGCTCCAGGATGGACCGGCGCACCTGATCCATCTGCATGGCCAGCTCGGGGGATCTTTCTCCCGCGTCGGAAAGTTTCTGAAGGGCATTCAGGGACTGCCTCGCAGTCTCGATTTCCTGATCGACGTCCCCGGCTCCTTTTTCCTGCTGCTGAAGGCGCCCGCGCAGCTCTGCAACCGTTCGAACCGCGACTGACAGCCTCTCATTGACATCCTTCAGTTCGGATGTGCCCTGTTCGTATGCGCGGACGAGATGATCCGCAACGATTTCCTGTATTTCATCCGGGAGTCTTGCATACGCCACCGCCTGGTTTTTCGGAATCAGGTCGCGGTCGAGCAGAGACAGAATCTTTGGGTTGAGTTCGTTTTCTACGAGCACATTCTTATCGAGAAGAGCTTCGCTGATTCCGGTAAACCGGATCGCGAGTTCTCGGGCCTCCTCTTCGGAAGCTCCGCCCTTCTTCTTCAGGTTGCCGATAAAACGGAGCGTCGCCTTTCTGTATTTCTTTTCGTTCCCGATCCCTCCGCGGCTCTGCAGATTCGCGGCATCGAGAACGAGCATTTCGTCCAGTTCATCCAAGCCGGAAAGAACCTTGCAGAGGATGACCGCGTAACGGTTGTCGCGCCGGTTTTCAAACAGCCAGCGGTACGCGCGGAACCGACGCTCTCCGGAAAGGATCAGATAACGGGTCCCCTCCGGACCTTTTTTTTCGGACACCACAATATTGTGAAGAAGTCCGTTTTGTTCGATGTCCTGCGCGAGGGAGAGGATCTCCTCCTCGCTGTCTTCCGCCGCATAGTCGTTGTTCGGATTCACCGAGATCTCGGAAAGCGGTATTTCCCGGTAGTCTCCGGTTTCCGTGCCGATGGACTGTTTCAGCAGAGTACGGGTGTCGTACAGCGGATCGTGATCCGCCTGTGTTCCGAGGCCGAGATCGACCTCCTCCAGTTTAATTCTGCCCATTTTCCTCTTCCGTTTCCTTCGTTTGATTTCCGCCCTGTTCTTTCCGGCGGATCCGGGTCAGTACCTCTTCGTAAAGTGCCTTGTAGTCGCGTGCGGGATTGCTGCGCGGATCCATCAGGACAACCGGCCCTCTCATGGTGGCGTCGTTGACCGCCTGTCCCTTCCGGATTTCCGTCTCGAACCTCAGTCCCCGATAGGCCCCGCTGTCCAGACTGTCGCGGAGGATCTGGGTGAACCGAACCTTTTCCACGATGGTCAAAAGAATGCCCAGAATTGAGATTTCCATCCCGTTTTCCCGATTCATCGTCTGAATCAGGCGGTACGTTTCGTTCAGAGAGTCAACGGAGTACTTGTCCGGATGAAGGGGAATGATTACCTCGTCCGCCGCGTAAATACCGGAGAGAGAAAAGGTATTCTTTCCGGGCGGAGTGTCGATCACAATATAATCATAGGAAGTGAACCGCACATTCTGCAGAATCGCCGAGAGAAACGCATAAGGGGGATAGTGCTTCGTTTTGTGCAGAATCTCGGCCTGATCCGGGATCATCAGAGAGTACGCGCTGCAAGGAAGAATATCCACGCCGGTCATCATGGTCTTGTGAATGAAGTGATCCGTGGAACATCCCGGGAAGCCGAACGTCCGATAGGCGTCGAACAGGGCCGCGTCATTAAACGTGTCCCGGTAGGATCCGGTTGCGGACAGCGTGCTGTTTCCCTGCTCGTCGATATCCACGAGGAGCGTCCTGTAGCCGTGCATGCCAAATTCCGCCGCGAGGTTCACGGCGGTCGTAGTCTTGGCGACACCGCCCTTGGTTACGGCGATCGTAATGACAACCGGGTTCTTCTTGTGGTCGATGCCGTGCCCGCCTGTTTCTTTTCCGCGTGGCATTTGCTCCGTCATTTTCCCATAATCCTTCCTGTCGTTCCGCTGTCGGGATCCAACTTTTCAAAAAACTGCAACAAATCGATCCTTTTCTCCCGACAGACGGTATTCTGCAACAACAAACAGAGGGGCGATCGTTCCCATCCCTCTGCGAAAACAACTTTTCGAAAAGCTGCAACAAGAGACGCTGCTTTCGCCGGACGGGTGTAGTATACCATTTTTTCCCGTTCTTTGCAAGCTGTTTGCCAAAGAAAACGGGGCAATCCGCCGAAAAAACGGAGAAACAGGGGAAGAGAGGAGAACCGTTCGGTTTGTTGCACGATTTCGAAACGATGTAAACCGATAAACATGAAGCGTTAAATGTAAAACGAAAGAATGCGGGTTAATCGGTAAAACAGCAGGGTTCCGGGCGAACCGGGCGGGAGAGAGCATTCCTTTCGGGGCAAAAAAAGGTTGCACAAACAGAAGAAACATGATATAATCACGCATACGAAGAAATCAAGCGAGGTGCCGCTCATGCCGAACATCGCCTTCAAGCTCGAGGGTCTATTCGAAGATGAATTTCATAAGCAGCTGATCCGTGCGTACTGCACGTATGAGCCTAAGTCGCTCAGTTCCGCGTACCGGAAGCTGTCCATGGAACAGTTTATTGAACTGATGGAAAGCGCGGTCGCTTCCACGGGATACAAGCCGGAAGACACCCTGACAGAGGACGATTACCGGGCATTTGCCAAAGTCTACGACAAAATCCTCCGGTCGGCCATCAAGGACGTCAGGGAGCTCCGCTCCATCATTCCCCACAACGTCTTCATTACAAACTCGAAAGTCGCAAACGAGCTTCGCCACATGACTCCGAACGAGGAGATCCGCCTGACGGTCGGCCACAAGGGCAGCAAGCTGGTAGAGATCAAGACGACAATCAACTTTATCAACAACAAGTATATCCAGATCGCCGACAGCGCATCCATCACCGCGTACGACAAGATCGTCCACGACGCGGTCTGTTCCCTGTACGCGGCGGGCAACGAAGTCTTTACCCCTGAAATGGTCTACCGTGCGATGAACGGGATGGTGGAATCGGAGTTCGTTTCGCCGAAATCCATTTCCATGATCGTGGAATCCCTGGAGAAGCTCCGCAGCACCGACATCGCCATCGACTACACCGAACAGCTGCAGATGACCAATCCCGAAGACAATCTCGAATCCGCACGGGTGAGCGGCGCGATGCTCATGATGCAGAAGGTAACCGTCTCCGCCGGAGGTGTGACAAAGTGGGCCTACCGGCTGGTCAGCAGCCCGGTTCTCTACGAGTATTCAAAATCGCTCCGTCAGATCATCCCGATCCCGCTGCAGCTGCTGAACACGAAGGAAACGACCCGCTCCACGGAAACGGTCATCATCATCCGGCAGTACATCGTGCAGCGCATGGAGCTCATGAAGAACAAAAAGAACAGTATGAACTCCCGGATCATCTCCTACGACTCCATCTACGAACTGCTCAACGCGCCGGACGACCGGAAGATCCGGGCGGCGATCCGGACCCAGACGGAACGGCTTCTGGACAACTACGTCAACATTCGGTATATCGACCGGTACGAAATCCAGCACAAGGGAAGAGTCGTCTCAGGCGTTAAGATTTTCCTCCTCGAAGACGGGGAGGGAGCTTCGTCCAAATCCTAGAAAACAGATGCGCGGCCGGTCCGGCCGCCTTCTTTTTATGTCCCATTTTGTTGCACCCAACAGAAAAGGACAGATCCGACGCGGCGGCGGATCCGGCCGAGGACGGAACGGACCGCGCCCCCGAAACCGGGGAGAGGACAGGGAAAAAACGCCGGAAAACGCGCGGAAAGCGCCAAAACAGGCGGGAAACGGGTTCACAGAGGTCCGAAAGCCGCCGAACAGGCCTTCCCGGGCCGGATTTCACAATCATAAAGGGGTTTTAGAAGATTCTGGTCAAAAAGCGGATAACCCCAACAAAAAAGGACATACCGCGGCATTGAACCCGTTTTCTCCCCGCCCGGGCGGCGTCGGAAGGGATCTCCGAAACCCCAACAAACCGGGACAAAAGTCCCCTTGAAACCGCGAACTGACCCCAATAAAAGGGGACATGGCGTTCCAAACGGGCGAAATACCCCCAATAAAGCGGGACATAAAGGGCGGAGAACCCAGTTTTTTCGGGGGACGGAGGGGTCGGACCGCCCCGCCGGAGACGTTTTCGACTGCCTCCAACAAAACGGGACATGCAGGCATCCCCGTCCAGACCCGGATGCGGGCGTTTTGCGCCTTTTTCGGCGGAAAAACAGCCCGTTTAAGAACCCGGAGCCCTATTATTAAATAGCGTTTAGGATAAAAACGTCTGAAAAAGCCCGAAAAATGGGCTTTCCGGGTGACTCCAATATCTTTCCCGGCACGTCCAATATATCGGAACGAACCCCCAACAAAACGGTACTGAACCTCCCACAAAAGGGGACACACATATCCCTGATTTTTCCTTCGAATAACTGATAATTCTGGCTTTTTTCTTTCTCTGTAAGTATCTGTAAGTAACCGTAAGAAACTGTACCGTCCGCCTGCTCCGCCTTGACTTTTCCACTGATTTCCGATAAGATAAGGCATCCCCGGAGCCGGGAGAGGAACCCTTTTTCCTCCCTTGCTCCGAATCGGAACGGAAAGGAGGAGCGCAGGCGATGCAGACTGCAGGAGCACAGCGGGAAAAAACCGGATTTATCCGGGTTGCGAACGACAAGATTTCGGGTCTGCTCGCACAGGACGGCCTTCATCCCATCGGATCACTGAAGGAACTCGGCCTTTACTCCATGCTCTCCGCCCTTCTTTCCATTCCCTATTTTGAGTGTGCCCCGGGCGGGCTGCAGGCTTTTCTGATGAAGCACTGCACAAACCGATACCATTCGCTGCACGGCAGCTGGATGCGCCTCTCCTCCTCCGGCATGCTCAAGCGGGTCCGGATGCCGGTCGGACTCAACCGGTTTTCCGATTATTACGAACTGATGCATACGCCGCAGACAGACTCCCCCACCGTATCTCACCTTACCTGGGACGCAGGACGGAGATACCGGAGTCAGCGGACGGGATTCACCCCTCCTGCGGAAGATTTTACCATGGTCAGCTTCGCCGTCCTGATGGACGAGCGCCTGTCCCTCTCCGCCAAGGGGCTGTATGCCGTTATCGCGAGAAAGCTGCGTCTGGCCGCCTCTCTCCCGGAGGAGGCGGAAAAGATCTGCAAGGATTCCCTGCGCAGATGCTGCCGGGAGGGATCCAGCGCCTTCGAACGGAGCTGGAAGGAGCTGAAGGCATGCCGGTATCTGACGCTGAAGCGGGAATGGAGCGCCTCCCTCCGGAAAATGCGCTACGTCTTTTCGCTGGAGGGCGGTGAACCTGCGATCCCCCCGCGTTCCGTCCCTCAGCCCGCCCGGTGGGCCACGCAGCCTGCCGGGAGTGAGCCTCCCGCCCGCCTGCACCGAACCGGTTCCGGCGAAACCCAAAAGCCGTCCGGGTTTTCCTCCGAAGAATTGCTTTCCTCCACCCGGGAACGGATCGGATACGACGTCCTCTGCGCGGAATATCCGAAGGAACGTGTCGATCTGATTGTCTCGCTCCTGCGGGAAGGAATCCAGGCAGGACGGCGATCACCGGAAAGACTTCGCACCCTGAACGGAAAACCGGTCTCCCAGCGGGAAATCGCGGAACGCTTCTCCTCCGTCGGGGAAGAGGAAGTCTCCTTCGTGCTGGACACCTTCGCCTCGGTCGGCAAGGAACAGAAAATCCGGAACACCCGAGGCTATCTGATCTCTTGTCTCTATTTCTCCAAAGAAAATCTGGAGGCCTCTCTCGAAACATTTTTAATCGGTCAGATCCGAAACTGACCGGACACCAGGCCGGAGTCCCGGAAAACGGGCCCAGCTTGTTTTCCTGTGTCGAAAACCGGATTCCACCGCCTTAAAGTCTCTCCCGGCGGCAGAATTCTCTTCTCCGAACGGACCTCACCTCGCAGGTGGGGTTCTTTTTTTGCGCTTTTTCGGGCGTTGAATCCCCGGAAACGGAGCAGGGAACCGTAGCACCACGAAAACCGCATGGATGAAAATGGAAAGGATGGAAAGAGAATGAATGGAGAAGGGAAGGATGGAAAGAAGTGAGATGGATCTCCGGCCGATGAAGGTCCGCGGGAAAATGATTAAATCCGTATCTCTCTAAATCCTTTCGCTCTCTAAATCCTCTTCCGGGCGGAAGAAGGTAGCAGATGACGAAGAAGAGAGAGACAGAGAGTTCCCGGACGAAGCGGAAAACTTGACACGGGAGGGTTCGTGCTATATAATGGAAGCAAAGAACGGGCCTTTCCCCGGAGAAGCCGCCGGAACGGCGCAGGTTCCCCGTCTCAGGCCCGTCTCCATCCAAACCGGAAGGAGTCCACAAAAAAATGAAAACACTGGGTGTGGATATCGGAACGACGTCCGTCAGCGCGGCGGTCGTCGAAAACGGAGAGGTTCTGTCCTCCCGGACGCTTCCCAACGAAGCGGCCCTGCCCTCTGAGTGCCCGTGGGAGAAGATCCAAAACCCGGAAGTCCTGAAACGGACGGCGCTGTCCGCCGTTTCGGATCTGGCGCGGGAATATCCGGATATTGAAGGCATCGGCGTGACCGGACAGATGCACGGCATCCTGTACCACGACGCGGAGGGAAACGCCGTCAGTCCGCTGTATACTTGGCAGGACGGACGAGGCGACCTTTCGTTCTGTCCGGAATGCTCGTACGCCTCCCGTCTCCGCGAAATCACGGGGTACCCCGTCGCGACGGGCTACGGAACGGTCACCCATTTCTACAATCTGCAGAACGGGCTGGTACCCGAGAATGCCGCAGGCTTCTGCACGGTTCACGACTGGATCGCGATGAACCTCTGCGGAGGAAACGTTCCGCTGACGGACGCGACCGACGCGGCCAGCCTCGGTCTGTTTGATCTCCGTCTCGGCCGTTTTGATGAAGCGGCCGCAGAAAAGGCGGGGTTTGTCCCATCCTTTTTCCCGAAACTGGCCAAAGAGCCCGGGATCGGGCGGTACCGGGAAGCGATCCCGGTTTTCGCGGCCATCGGGGACAATCAGGCGAGTTTTCTCGGTGCGACGGGAGGCGCGCGGGACGCGATGCTGGTCAACGTCGGAACTGGAAGCCAGTTTTCGGTCTTCTCCCCGGATTTCCGGCCGTGTCCCGGTCTGGAAATCCGTCCGTTTCCCGGAGAAGGCTGGCTGCTCGTCGGCGCTCCCCTCTGCGGGGGGCGCGCCTATGCGCTGCTGGAGCGTTTTTTCCGGGAGACAGTCCGGGAATTCGGAGGAGACCCCCCGGCCGATGTTTACGACGCAATGGGAAGAATCCTGGAATCCCCTGAGCCCGCGGATCTTCCGACGGTGCTTCCTCTGTTTCAGGGAACCCGGGAGGATCCCACGCTCCGGGGCAGGATCTCCGGGCTCAGTACGGAGAATTTCACCCCGCGCCACCTGATCTGGGCGATGCTGGAAGGCATGACGGAAGAACTGTTCGGACTGTACCGGAACTACCGGAACGGGGGAGGGGAGGACCGTCCTCTGACCGGATCCGGGAACGGACTCCGGAAAAACCGCGTGCTACGGGACTGCGTCAGCCGGAAGTTCGGACAGGAGCTCCGGATGTCAGGAGGTATGGAAGAGGCGGCGACCGGAGCGGCTCTGTTTGCACAGAGCAGTCTTTCTCTCTGATCAAACCCTCTGCGCTAAGAACGGAAACTGGACTGCGCATAATAAATTGATTCACGTGTACCCGTACGTCCACGCGGTACTCGGTGTCAATTTCTCAACGCAGTCC
>JAGAFM010000062.1 GCA_017612655.1 Clostridia bacterium
GACAAGATCGGGGTCTGCCTGGACACCTGCCACGTTTCCGATGCTGGCTACGATATCATCCATTCCCTCGATGAGGTGCTCTCGGAGTTTGACCGTGTTGTCGGAATCGACCGCCTTCGCGCGATTCATGTCAATGACAGCAAGAATCCGCCCGGATCCCATAAGGACCGGCACGAAAAAATCGGGGAAGGATTCCTCGGCTTAGAAACGTTTCGTCGAATCCTCAATCATCCGAGCCTGAGCGGGCTCCCGTTCTATCTGGAAACGCCGCAGCCCGACAATGACGGATACGCAAAAGAAATTGCGCTGCTCCGGCAGCAGGTATCCAGCGAGAGCTGAGAAAGGAGTTTTTCCATGCCGCTGATCTCCGTTTACACCAACCGGTCCGTTGATCGGGAAAAAGCAGACAGGATTAAAGAAGGGTGCGGTTCTGCGATCTCCCTGATTCCCGGCAAAGACGAAACCTGGCTGATGGTAGATGTCGAGGGGGACCGCTTTCTCTACTTCGGGGGAAGCGACGCTCCCTGCGTGATGACGGAAGTCAAAATCTTCCGGAAAGCTCCGGCCGGTTCGTACGATGCCCTTACCGCAGCGCTTTGCGATCTGCTGTCAAAGGCGCTCGATGTTCCGACTGACCGGATTTACGTCAAATATGAGGAAGTCGATCACTGGGGTTGGAACCGAAAGAACTTCTGAGGGGGAGTGAGCGGTTTGAAGTATTACATTGCTGCCGACGGAGGAGGAACGAAACTCCTCACGGTTCTGTATGACGAGAACTACCGGATTCTACGGACGGTCAAGACGGCCGGAACAAACAACGCGTTCAAACCCATCGAGCAGATTCGCGAAGAGACGGAAGCCATGGTGGAGGAACTCTTCGAAGGGGAAATCGGTTCGACGGTTCATGAAATCGCTTCTGCGGATTCCAGCATCGTGGGTCCGAGCGACATTCTCTTGGATGCGGTCTCCCGTCATGCCCCGATTCTCGAGAAGCACCACTATGGAGAAGGACATGTCGCGCTCGGTGCGACCGGAAAAAGATACGGGTGCGTCGCCCAGGCGGGAACCGGTTCCGATGCGTTTTTGATCCAGCCTGGCTACATGGAAACCTGCGGCGGATGGGGTGCGCTTCTCGGAGACGAGGGAAGCGGATACGATATCGGTCTCCGGACACTGAAAGCTGCCATCTACGCCGAAGACGGAAGAGGCCCCGGAACAGAAATTCTTCCGATTCTCCTCGAGAAGTGGAAACTGGGATGCCTTTATGAGATCATCGACCGCTGCATCTCCGACCCGGATTACCGGAAACTGGTGGCATCCGCCTCATATGTGACGGAACTGGCAGCAGACATGGGGGATCCGGTTGCCATTGGAATTTTCGAGCAGGCAGGGCGGGAACTCGGGCTGCAGGTGCGCACGGTTCTCCGGAAATGCAAGGGGGAATTTCAGGGTCCGGTTGTGGCATCCGGCGGTGCATGGAAAGGCTCCGGGGTCATGTTCCGTGCGATGCGGGACGATGTTCACTCGGAATATCCGGAGGCATATGTCACCTACCCCATCTTTGAACCGCTGGTGGGTTCCGTGATTCTCCGTGCGATGAACGAGGGCGAATCCTTCGAAGCAATCGAACCGGTGCTGCGAAAAGAGTTTTCCGGTTATCTCTACCCAAGAAAAGCATAGATTTCATGTCCGAAAGGAGCGAACCCCACATGAGCGTAATTGACCGCTATTATTCCAGAATTCAGGAGATCCTTGCAGAAGCATTCGAAAAGGAGCATGATCATCTCGAGGCCGCCGCCAGGCTTCTGGCAGAAGCCAACATGAAAAAACAGTCGATTTTTGCCTTCGGATGCAACCATGCGGGGCTGATCACCCTGGAGCTGTATTACCGTTCCGGCGGAATGGTGACGGTGAACCCCGTCCGCGCACCGGGTATGATGCTGGATATTTCTCCGGCAACCATGACAAGCGAGATGGAACGGATGCCGGGATACGGAACCATTATTTTCAACAATCTTCCGGCAAAGGCCGGGGATGTGATTATCATTCATTCCGTTTCCGGGAGAAACTCGGTAACGGTGGATATGGCGCAGGCGGCAAAGGAAAAGGGACTTTCCGTGATCGTGGTCACAAATCTCAATACAGCGACGACGGTAACATCCCGCCACCCCTCAGGCAAAATGCTTCATGACTTTGCGGACGTGCTGATTGATAACCACGGGGACCGGGGAGACGCCTCTGTGGAACTGTCCGGGTTCCCGCAGAAGATCGCTCCTTCTTCCACGGTTGTCGGTGCCGCGCTTTTGAATTCGGTAACAGCCCGCGCTTCCGAGATTCTGCTGGAAAACGGATGGAAACCGCCCGTTTTCATGAGTGGAAACATGGACGGGGGAGACGCTTACAACAAAGCAGTCATAGCCGAACACAAAGAGAATATTTTTTATATGTAAACGGAGGATTTACGATGGAACTCATTGACAGGTATCAGCAGGCGATTGTTGACGTTCTCTACAAGGTGCGTTTTACCCAGCAGGAACAGATCAAGCGCGCGGGCGAACTCGTGGCAGACGCGATCGAACACGGCGGGAAGGTCTATCTTTACCGGATTTGCCATTCGATCGAAGAGGATCTTCTGTTCCGGGGCGGCGGTCCCATCTTCTACAAGAATTACAATCCTGACTCAGTCGAACTGAAGAAGGGCGATGTAATCATCCTTTCCTCCGTTTCCGGAAGGACAAAATTTATCGTGGATCTCGCCTGGGATTGCATGCAGAAGGGGATTATCGTGATTGCTCTGACCAGCATGTCCTATGCCGTGGCAGTGGATCCGGTTCATCCCTCCGGAAAGAAACTGTATGAGTTTGTGACGATGGCGATCGACAACTGTGCGCCTGAGGCAGAGGCCATGCTGGATGTGGAGGGCATCGAGGCGAAGTTCGCAGCAGCGTCCGGAATCGCTTCCGCATTCATTCTGTGGAGTCTGACAGCCGCTCTTGTGGAAAAGATGCTGAAAGACGGATACACGCCCGGCATTCTGAAGAGCGGAAACTACCCCGGCGGACAGCAGTACAACGAGAGCGTGATTATTCCGCACTATGATCAGTACGGCTGGTGAGCCGGTCATCGTAATACTGAATAACACAGAAGGCCCGTCTCCGGTCAAGGGAGATGGGCCTTTCCTTCTGATTTTTGTGGGAATGATCAGGGGAAGCTTTTTCGAAAATCCGAATCTGTCCACAGGGGGAAGTACTAGTCGGTTTCCGCCTTTTTAACATTAATCTGGTTCAGTTTCAGAGATTCCAGCTTTTTGATGGAGGAGAACGGGACAAACACCGACTGGATGGAAACGGACTCGGGGATGGCACCGCAGGCTTCCCACTCATCATAGATCAGATCAAGGTAGAGTTTCGTGATCAGGCTGCTGTGCTTCGGCAGTTCCTCCCAGGGGATGCATTCCTCCGCGCAGTGTTCCAGTACTTTGGGAAGGAGGAAGACTAGGGACTTCCAGAGATTTCTCTCTCCTTCCCCGGGACGGGTTTCCATAACGGTGAAAAGTGCGGGGTCCGTAATACGGTACTGGTATTCCCCGTAGCACTGGAGGGGGACGACCAGATCAATGCCGGCCTGAGGATCTTTGATCCGGTAGTAGACCGGTTTGGGGGTGCCGAATTTGGCGGTGAAAGAAGCCCACCCGGCTCTCAGATCCGGATCAGCCATTTTCCTCCTCCTCTCCGCCCTCGTTCAGATGTCTGAGTTTTGCATAAGTCGCCATCAGTTTTTTGGTTCCCACGGTATCAAAAGCGACTTCATACAGAATATCCGCCCCGAGCTCCCGAGTGGAGAGGATTGTTCCGACGCCGAAGGAAGCATGCATCACGCGGTCCCCGGCAGAGAACAGCTCAGCCCCCCTGTTCTTTCCGAAATGGGAAGACAGATCGGACGGTCTGAAAAATTCTTTGGAGAGGGTCGGTTTCTTCTTCCTCTCCCGGGCAAGGCCTGCGTTCTGTTCCGATTCCAGCTCGTTGGCGCGCTGCAGGATGGTTTTCGGAAGATCGTGAAGGACGTAGTTTTCGGGGATTTCATCCAGAAAACGGCTTTTTTGGTTGAAGTTGGTTTTTCCGTAGAGAAGCCGCTCCCTTGCATGAAGGAGAAACAGCCGCTTTTTTGCCCGGGTGATGGCGACGTATGCAAGCCGGCGTTCCTCTTCCAGTTCTTCGGGAACGAGAGAGGACTGCATTCCCGGGAAAATGCCTTCTTCCATCCCGGGGACGAAAACGATCGGGAATTCAAGCCCCTTGGCGGAATGGATGGTCATCAGAACAACTGCATCGGCCTCCCGGTCATAATTATCCACATCCGAGAGAAGAGCGACCTCCTCGAGGAATCCGGAGAGCGTGGCGTCCGAATGATCCTCCTCGTAGCTGATCGCATTTGAGACCAGCTCTTTCACATTCTGAACCCGGTCTATTTCGAGGATACCGGCGGATTCCAGCATTTGCATGTAACCGGTCTGGTCCAGGACGGCGTGGATTAGTTCCGGAAGCGGCTTTTGGCTAGCGATCTCAGTAAGGCGGTCAATCATCGAAGCGAAATCGTGCAGTTTGGAAACACACTTCGACAGTGTGGGGTACTGCTCCGAATGCCTCATCGCATCCAGGATGGAGGCATCCTCAAAGGTCGCGATGTTTTCCAGTGCGGTAATGGTGGTTTCGCCGATCTTTCGCTTCGGCTCGTTGATAATGCGACGAAGGTGAAGATTGTCGGCGTGATTGTTGATTACGGAAAGATAGGACAGGATATCCTTGACCTCTTTCCGCTCGTAGAAACGGGTCCCGCCCAGCATCCGATAGGGAACCCCCGCCTTAATGAAGTGATTCTCCAGGGAGGCAGACTGAGCGTTTGTCCGGTAGAGAACGGCGAAATCGGAATACTTTCTCTTTTCGCGGATATGAAGATCCGTGATCTTGTTGATAATATACCTTGCTTCTTCGTTCTGGTTGTCGTTTTTCCGGATAACGATCTTTTCACCGTCTCCGGACCGGCACCAGAGTTCCTTCCCCCGTCTGCCGTAATTATTGCGAATGACGGCATTCGCGGCATTCAGGATGTTTTCCGTCGAGCGGTAGTTCTCTTCCAGTTTGATGATTTTGGCATCCGGGTAGACATCGTCGAAATGAAGAATATTCTCAATCGTCGCCCCGCGGAATTTGTAGATGCTCTGGTCGTCATCTCCGACCACCATGAGATTTCTGTATTTGCCTGCGAGAAGGGAAGTCAGCTCAAACTGTGCGTGGTTGGTGTCCTGATACTCATCCACGCAAACATAACGGAACAGATTCTGATAGTAGCTTCTGACCTGTTCACCCTGCCGCAGGAGGAAGACGGTCTGCATGATGATATCGTCGAAGTCAAGCGCATTATCATCCTTGAGGCGTTTTTGATAGAGTTCATAGATATTTGCGATTTGAGAAAGCCGAAAGTCGTTTCCGACTTCTCTGGAATACAGTTCCGGGGTCAGGAGGCGGTCTTTCGCTCTGCTGATTGCATTTGCAACAGACTTCGGAACAAGCTGCTTGTCGTCAATGTTAAGCTGTTTGATACAGTCTGAAATCAGTTTTTTTGAGTCTTCTGCGTCAAAAATAGTGAATCCCGGACGATAACCGACCCGGTCTCCGTAACGGCGCAGAATCCTCAGACAGACAGAGTGAAATGTGCCGGAGACAACCTCTTCTCCCTTTTGGCCTACCGTCTGGACGAGACGGTCCTTGATCTCTCTGGCTGCTTTGTTGGTAAAGGTGATTGCCAAGATTGTCCAGGGCGGTGTGGGGGAGACGCCGCAGATTCCGTCCGCAACGGATGCAAGTTCCTCTCTGGAAAGGGTTAGGGCGCTTTTCAGTTCCCGTGCCGCGATTTCGGGGGAATCCGGAACTGTCTGATCCTGATAGACATTTCCGTAACGGATGATATGGGCGATTCTTTGGACCAGAACGGTAGTTTTCCCGGTTCCTGCCCCGGCGAGGACCAGCAAGGGGCCGTTTACGGTATAGACAGCCTCTCTCTGTTTTTCGTTCAGAGAGTCGTACAGCTTGTCGAAAACATCCTGCTTGGCTCGGAGGTAATCGGAGATATCCCTGGTATTCATTCCCTTATCAGACCTTTCGTGTTTGTCACAGAACGAAGAGAGAAGCGAAGCGGAAAAACCGCGGACTATTCTTGCGGAGCAGCGGGGAAGTCCTCCGCTGAAGAAATCTGTTTTTCTTCATCAGGCGGGTTCGCATCGTTTTCCGTTCCCGAATCCGGAACCGGATCTTCGGAGGGGGCCTTTTCTTCCTCCGGAACAGACAGTGCATCACTGTCTTCGATTTCATCCAGAAAAACGCCGAGGGAACTCAATTCGTCGGAATCCAGTTCCATCGTCTGTGGCTGATCCGGAACGTGGACGTATTTTGTATCCGAAGGAGGAGCGTCGGGATCGGTTTCAGGTTTTTTTTCTTCGGTCTTCAGTTCCTCCAGCAGTTCATAGAGGGAGTTGTCCTTGTTCGGATCCGATACCGTCTCCGTTTCAATTTCCTTTGCTCTCGTTCTTGCGGTTCGGAGAAGCTTTGCGACGATGGTGACCAGAATCAGCAGCAGGATTCCGCCGATCGAGATGAACAGAGCATAGATATAGCAGCGGGGCATGTAGTGCATGGTAACGGAATGAGCGCCTGCAGAAACCAGACTCAGATCAACGGCAACGAATGCGCCCATTGCACGAACAATCTGCTGAGGTTCTCCGTCAATCTCCACATTCCATCCCTCATCATAAGGTATCGAGGTGAGGAGAAGAGAGGGATTCTCAGACACCGAAATGGTCGCGGAAATGTTCGTGTCGTCCCAGGACTGAATCTCTGCGGATTTTTCGGTCAGTCTTGGCATGATCTCCGCAAACAGTTCCTCATCCAGATACCAGAAGTAGTCGACATTGGTCCGCAGATATAGATTGTCATCTTTCAGGGTAACCTTGAGCGAGAGTGTATCCCCGGGCTCCATGGTTCCGAGGGAAACAATCCGACGGGTTTCGTTGCCGAAATAGGATCCCCAGCCGTCTCCGTTCAGCTCAAGGGATACCTCCCTCGGGTAGGTGGACGGGATGTAAAGGAACATCTGATTATCGTTTGTGACGGAGACATGATAGGTCAGAGAAGCGTCCTTGCCCGTGTTGGTGGGAGAATACTTCCGGTGCTCCGAGACAAAGCTGAGATCCAGGTTAGTCGTGTCGGTTGCTCTGACGGACAAGGGCTTGAACAGTTCAATCGTCTCGGTTTCTCCCAGCATTCTGGTTACGATTTCGTTCAGCCGGATAAAAGGTGTCGTTGTCGATTCCAGATCGTATTCCAGAATCGAGGGATCGGAGGTAAACAGAACGCCGAGAGCATACGGGTTCTCATAGACGGTCAGATCTCCATTGGAATAGAACTCGGAATACAAATCCGATATTTCCTCTTCCGCGATGATGTATTTGATTCCGAGAAGAGAATCGGATACCGGCGTCCCGCCCAGATACTTTGACCAGTGAGAGCGGGAAGCGTAGCCGTACTGATTCAGAATCTTGATGACCGAGGCGTTTAAGTCGGAGGTGGAGTGGGAAATGCCCCGGATGCCGAGTGCCAGATTGTCATTGACTTTCTTGTGAACGGTTTTTTCCATTCGGTAAAGGCCGTCATCCGATTCGCTGACGAAATCAACAACCGGACGGAACCGAGCCTGAAAATCGACATACGGCTGGCGCTTAGTCAGCGTGACATCTTCATGGAGGCCAATCATGTCGCAGGTTCCGGAGATCAGGAGTTCCATTGCACAGAGACTGAGGATGACCACTCGAGCTCTCCATGCGGACTCCTTTCTTCGTGAGATCGGGAACAGGAGCAGCAGATAGGCACCCAGGAACCCGAGTGCAACCCAGATGGAAGACAAATCATCCAGGAAGGAATAATCTGCATGCTGGATCAGAAGAATCAGAATGAACAGGAGTGCAGCGACTCCCAGAATCCAGATATACGGAACCGGGTGGGAGGGGGGACCCTCCTCTGGTTGATCCACCGTAACGGTACTCTCACCGGTTCCATCCAATCGTGAAAACGCTTCCGCGGCCAAAGTGATCAGGAAGGCACACAGAAGGAAGCTGTACCGGTAATTCAGCCAGTTCGGCTTGGAAAGGCCGTGCCAGAAAATGTCCACGGTGGACATGTTCATGGACAAAACAAGAGTGACCGTAAGAAGTCCGGCTCCGACTTTGTTCTTTGCGGAGATGCCCGGAGTGAGGAAGAACAAAGGCACAAAGATCAGGGAGAGAACGCCGCTGTAAACCAGGGGCAGCCCTTCCGGACGTACGGTGTCGTAGGAAGAGGGAAGCAGTTTGGCGAGAAAATCCAAAAAATCAAACCGCTGGAAAAAGCTGTAGTTGGTATCTTGAAATTCCAGTTTTCCGAACGTCAGTCCGTAATAGGCTGGAATCAGAAGAATGGCGGCAATGGCGACGGCTATCAGGGAGTAGAGGGCGAAACGGAGGCCGGCGCCTATGAATTTTCTCGGGGTTTGATTCTCCGTCTTAAATAGAGCGAGATACAGAAAATAGAGGACCATGAAGATGGACATCATGTATCCGATGTAATAGCAGGATAGCATCTCAAGGCACAGCGTGATACAGTAGAGAAGGGGCGATTTCTTCTCCACGATCCATTCGCAGCCCAGCATGATCAGGGGGGCCAGATACATGGAATCGATCCACATGGTGTCCATGCCCTGGATGACTCCGTAAGAGCAGACCCCGTAAATGGTCCCGAACAGAATGGCGGTGTAACTGCTGACCTTTTTGGAGACCCGGAGATACAATGCCATAAAGAGGCCGCACATCCCGCATTTGCAGAGAAGAATGGTGAAGATGGCCTCGGTCATCATCTCCTTTGGAAAGAGGGCGACAATAAAGGAAAACGGGCTGCAGAGATAATAGGAAAAAATGCCCAGGAATTCGCCTCCCAGAGACCTGGACCAGTTATAGATCAGGGATCCGCCCTCCGTAATCGCTTTCCGAAAAGCTTCGAAATAGTAAACATACTGGGCGTTTAGGTCCAGGGTGAGGACACTGCGTTCTCCGAAAGGAAAGACCTCAACCAGAAGGTAAACCAGAAAGAGGATCGTGGCGGGGAGCAGAAATGCTCCGACCAGATAACCGTTCTTCCTCTTTTTCTTCTTGGGATCTTCGAGAGATTCCTCGGACAATTCCAGTTCCTGATCCGGTTCCGGTCCGATAAGAAGCTTTTTCATTACACACCTCGCTGCAAACCCGGATTAGCATGTTTCAAAATGAGATCGAAAAACGACAATTCCACTACATGTTCTGTTTATTGTAGCATACTTTTTTGTTGAAATCAACTGTTTTCTCTTTCTTAGGGGTTCGGTGCAGACCCCGTCGTTTTTTTCGTTTCCGGAAGCGGTCTGCATTTTGCCGTATACTCGTCAACCGTGATCCTCAGGACGGTGACTACGGAAACGAGCCGCTCCGTAAAGGAAAAATCCTGTCCGGTCTGGGTTTTCATAAAGAGCGACATCATTTTCGTTTTTTCTTCGGGGTTTTCGATAATTTCAATGGTGCCGCGGCCGATGAGAGAGGAATAGGCGGTTCCGAACTGACAGGGAAGATCTCCCGAGAAGGGAATGACGTCGCATTCCATCTCGAAACAGCAGAGGCCGTTATTTCGAATCACGTCCAGTTTGTACCCTTTTACCGAACTGTGAAGGTACAGAGTCAGCCGATCATCGTTCAGCTCATATCCGTAGTTCATGGCCAAAACGTAAGGCATTCCCTGATCGACCAGACCGAGGTGGAGAATTTTGCATTTGTCCAGAATGGATCGGATGGCGTCCCGATCCGTTACTTCCAGTTCACGACGTGTCATGACATTTCCTTTCCTTTTTGAGAAAAAACAGCGGATCTGACGGGAATCGTCAGATCCGCCCGGCAAATCGATTCATGCCGACAGATTACTTCAGCAGTTTGAAGCTTCCGATCAGGGGCAGCTCTTTTGCGCGGCCGTTCACGGCATTGATAATGCCAAGTACGGCAAAAACGAGGAAGAGAATGGAAGCGAGGAAAAGGAGAATGGAGAAAAGGATGCCGAGAATCGGGATGGCGGTAAGAATGCTGAGAACGACGCAGACCACGATTTCGCAGATGGCGAGAACGAGGCCCTGATTGCAGTGGAAACGGGCAAACTTGGAGTCTTTCGCTGCGAAGAGCGGGATGAGGACGAGCCAGGACAGATAAGCGAGAATCGCCATGACTTTGTTGTCCTGAATATCTTTTTCGTCCATCTGATCCGTGACATCCTTGGTGTTGTTAAGATCGTTCAGTTTCTGGTTCAGATCTGCCATTTGAAATAACCTCCCGAAAAGCATTCAAAACGGTGCGCATTCGGCCCGTCTCCGGACCAGCAAGCGTTTTCTTCGCACTCATTATACTTGATTCATCCGAAAAAATCAAGTAGTACGAGGAAAAAACGGAAGAACGGGCGTGAAAAAGGCTACGGGAACGGATGGCCGACCGGGGGAAAGTCGGTCTTTTCTATTTTTTCCTCGCAAAGGCGGAATACCGTGGTCGCCGATCCCGCAAGGAGGATCCGGTCAGGGGAAGTATGACGCACAATTCCTTCATACTGACTGGAAAACCGTTTTCGGATGTTTTCCTCCCCCTGAGGCGCCAGAACCCAGTCCGCCTGGACGAATGCGTACCAGTCTTCCAGGTCGTTGATGACATGATGGGCTGCCTGAAGGAAATGGCAGGGACGGAGGGACTCTCCGAACCGTTCGGTCAGGATTCGGCAGTTTGCCCGTTCCGCGTCTCCCATAATCAGGGTCCGAAAACCCTCGGTTTCGATCTTCAGGATGACGGAGGTTCCGTTGAAGGAGTAACGGTCTCTCCGGCCTTCGTAGAGATCTTCCCCCGTCAGGAGAATCTCGATCCCGGCATTTCCGATCTGCAGGAGTTCCCCTGTGTGTGCCTTGTGACAGAGAGCGTCCGGCGCCAGAAGACGCAGGTCCTTCTTGACCTGATCGACGCAGGCCGACATTCCCGGGAACGAACGGGGAGGAAAGTTAAACAGCATTCTCTTAAGGACGAACAGACCGGGATGCGTTCTCATGAGGATCGGAAGGAATTCCATATGATCGTCATGAGCGTGCGTGCAGATCCACAGGGCGATCCGAATTTTTTCCCCTTCTTCGGCGCACGTCAATTCCCGGACGCGTTTTACGAATTCCTCCATTGCGTCTTCGGTCGCCTGTTCCCGGATTCCGCCGTCAATGATGATCAGTTCACTGGTGCGCAGCCGGAATACGTACATCATTCCGCAGTCTGCGCTGAGGCCGCGGATCATGGGGCCGTAGTAGAGGGAAAACTGCATCAGTTCGGTGTCCGGGCGGATGAAGACGGGATCCTTCTCTGTGAAGACGTTTACGGGGACTCCGGATCGGTCGAGCACGATACGCGTCTCTCTTCTGGCAGGGGTGTAGTAGGAATGCACCATCCCGTATTCCGTGAGAAATGTTCGATAGAATCCTGACGGAACGTCCCGCAGGAAGACGGTTTGATAGCCCCGTTGCTCCAGACCCGTACAGTAGGCGAGGTATTCCTTTCGGGATGTATTGCGGATCCGCTTCAGAAAGGACGTGGTTTCCGACACTCCGCCGGAATCGTCCTCAATGCCGCATCCGGAATTGATAAGCTGCCTGCGGGAAACCCCTCCCGGGTAGATAAAAACCGAATCAAAATCCATTTCAGTGATCCTCGAATTAGACGGTCGGGCGGAAAACGGAAAAGGGATCGCTGCAGAGAAGGGCAGCGATCCCGCAAACGGCAATCAGAGCAGTTTTTCCATCCCGAAGATTCTGGCGGCGTTGTTGCACATCACGTCTTCGATCTGTTTCCGGGTGAGTTTCAGGGATTCCGCGGCGATACGGAAACCGTTGAGTTCCTCGTACATGAAATTGCTGATTTCATCAGAGTCTGATTCCCGCATATGAGGGTCGTTCGAAACATCTCCGTACAGTCCGCGGGGAACCACGTTGATATAGGTACCGTTCTCTGCAATCCGGTACATTCTCATTTTGGTGATCGGCATATCGGATCCGAACAGGAAACGGTCGGTTCCGACTGCCTTGATGCAGGCTTCCATGGAATAGGAGAGCGTGTTCGCCGTGAAGTCGAACAGCAGGTGCTTGGAGTGCTTCAGCGTTTCAAATGCGTCTCCGACATCCTCGGGAGCATAGGCGCGGCCTGTGTGGGCGATAATTACCTTGGCATTCGGATAATCCGAATCGATCATCATCATCTGAGCGACGTTGACCGGATCCTTCAGTCTTCCCGGACGGGCAATGTGCAGGATCGCGATGCCGCCCAGTTCGTTCAGAACTTCCAGATGCTCTCTCGGGAGAAAATCAAAGATGCGGATCTCGTTTGCCGGAATATAGGACGGAGAATGATTCAGATACGGCTTGATGCCGCAGAAACCTCTGTCCTTGATTGCGTGACAGATTTCTTCCGCGGGCATGGTCGGGTCTGTGCAGTAGAGAACGGGAAGATTCCGCGCTTTCGCGCACTCCAGAACATAGTTGTTGGCGACCGTTAGGTTTGCGTTGGGTTCCGACATCAGAACCGGGATTACGCGTTTTCCGGGGAACATATCCAGATAGGACTGTTCCAGGTCTTCTATGGAACAGTCTTCCGCAACGAGACGCGGCCAGCTCTGCTGCCCGGGATGACGGAAGGAATCCACCATCTCTTTTTTGTAGACATGGACGTGGTTATCAATCATCGTATCCGGCAGGAAATCCCTGAGTTTTTCCTCATAGAACCGGACGTCATAGGGTGTGCGCTGAAAACCGAACATGAGAATGCCTCCTATTATTCCCTTAATGGGTTATTTTCCGATAGAATAGAACCATTCGTTGAATACGTCACGGACACAGATTCCGGAACTGGTCCCGCTCGCACCGTTTTCAATGACGGAAACACAGAGAATGGTCGGGTCGTCCGCGGGTGCGAACGCTGTGAAAATCCCGTTTGCGCTGGAGGTTTCCTCCCCCTCCGCGGTGCCGGTTTTTGCACCGACCTGGATGCTGTACCCGCTGAAGATCCGCTGCGCGGAACCGGTCTGCGCCACTTCGACCATGGCATTGACCAGCGTTTCATACGTTTCTTCAGACATTTTTACCGTTCCGACGGCCTGAGGCTGGGAAGCGGGGGGCGCTTCTCCTCCGGAATCCGTTATTCCAAGCAGAAAATGAGCCTGATACCGGTTTCCTCCGTTCACTATGGAGGATAGATAGACGGCGAGCTGAACCGGGGTGACAGCCGTGTAGCCCTGTCCGATTGCCGCCTGAAGCGTATCCGCGCCGGTCCAGGGGAGATGTCTGGAATCCGTATATGCGGGAGAGGACAGGATTCCCGCGCTCTCGGGTAATTCCACCCCGGTTTTTTGCCCGAGACCGCAGGATGACATGAACGCGGACATCTTCTTTATCCCCAGAATTCTGCCGACTTCGAAGAAGAAGTAGTTGCAGGAATTCCGGAGCGCGTCGGTGACGTTGATTTTTCCGTGATTCAGTTTGGAGTCGGATTGCGTGTAGATCCAGCAGCGAGGCTGATAATCGTCGTAGTAGGTATAAATCCCCTTGGTGTCGATGATGGTTTCCGGGGTAATGATTCCTTCCTCCAGGGCGGAAGCGGCCACTCCGACCTTAAAGGTGGATCCGGGTGCGTAGGTCCCCATCAGCGGTCTGTTGAACAGAGGGAGAAGCGGATCAGAAGCCAGTTCCGAATAATGCTCGGAGAAGGAAGTCAGATCGTAGGTGGGATTTGACGCACAGGCGAGGATTTCCCCGTTCTTCGGGTCCATGGCGATCAGTGCACCGGCGTTTGCGTCTTCTCCGCTGAGTTCCTGTCCCTGACTGATGGCATTCTCAACGATATAGGCAATGTTGTCCGCCAGAGCGTCTTCCGCTGTCATCTGCAAACCGATTCGAATGGTGAGCCAGACGTCTTTTCCTGGAATCGCCTCCCGGAGAACGGTCTGACGAACGATTCTTCCGTTTTCATCCTCTTCAACGAGCATTTCTCCGTCGGTTCCGCACAGGACTTCTTCAAAGGCAGCTTCGATTCCGTCGATACCGACGATTGCATCCATGGGATATCCCAAACCGGCGTAATAGTCAGCCTTCTCGGCAGGGATCTTTCCCGTCCTGCCCAGAATGTGGGATGCATATCCGGGATAACAGAAAACCCGTTTGGATTCCGAAACAAAGTCCGTTCCGCGTCCCACCCGGTCCCGTATCACGGCTATCAGAGAGATATCTGCGTCTTTGGCCAGACAATAGGGATTGACGGAATCGAAAGCGAGGACTTCCAGGTCGTAACGGACGGCGGCGATCCGGTATGAGGTATACTTGTCATAAAGAAGCGAGACCGGATTTCCTTCCTCGTCTTCCTCGTAAAGGTGATATCGCCTGAACATGGCGTCCAGAACCGTATCCGCGTCGGAGTCGACCGGAAGATCCATCGCCGCCAGGTATTTTTCGTATCTGTTTCTGCTGGAAGAGGAAACCCGATCGGTATGGACAAAGAAATACCATCTTCCGTCCGCCATTGACGGGGTGATCGGGAGAGAGGGCGTGGTAAGCTGTTCCTCTTTCCCCTCGTAGATGGAGAACAGCTGTGCGATGACTTCGTTCGCGTCGCTGTCGGAATGAGGAAAGGTGTCCGCGTCCAAAACCAGGTTGTAGGTGACCTCATTCCGGACGAGAGGAACGCCGTCCCGGTCCCGGATGATGCCGCGAACCGCCTTGACTTTTACCGTCCGTTTCGTGACGGCGATACGAACTCCGTCTTCCAGCACTATGGTGCTGTCGGTTTTCAGCAGCTGAAGGCGGGTCAGTTGGAACAGATAGAGTCCGACAACGGCCAGAAGGAAAACAGCAATTGCAATATAACGGATCAGACCGCCTTTTTTCTCGCGGGATCTTCCGGGATTGTCTCCGTTTTTCCTGGCTTTCTTTTTTTGTTCTGCCATTTTGTTGCTATTTGCCTCCTGCGGGAACGTGTCAGCTGTCTTCCCGTTCTATCACGGCGTTCATGATGTCATTTGCGTAATAATCCGAAAGGTGCCAGAAGTCCCCGTCCGGAACGATTGCGGTATCGTCGGTGTAAGTAACGGCGATATCATTGATCTTCTCTGCCATGGCGTCCGGAAGGAGGAGCGAGGTTTTGCAAAGATCAAGATAAGAGTCCCTTTCCCCGCAGATAATCAGCTTCAGCGCCTGATAACACGAATCCGGGAGATGAGAAACAAAGTTGCGATACGGATCGTCTCCGTCCGGAACGGCTTGGCTTTCGGAGACCGTGTCATCTTCCTTCGAAAGGGGGACAGAATCCGCTTTCGGTTCTTCGGGGACAAGAAGCTGTGCATTGATCCAGGAGGATTCCTCGAGTTGAACGGCTTCAGACGGGGAAAGCGCCTCGGAGACCGGCTCATAATACCAGTCGTTCGGCCCCTTTTCCGTTTCCTGAGATCTGCTCCGGATCTCCTCCTCGTTCCGCTCCCTTGCTTCACGGCGCAGTCGCGAGAGTTCTTCCCGCTTTGCCTGATTTCGCGAAGCGAGAGAAGGGAGATTCTCGGCGAAGTACGTCTGCATACGGACTTTCAGCGCTTCGGGAACACCGGATGCATAGAGTCTAGATTTGATGCCTAGATAGGCACGGATTCCGTTTTCCGCCATCTTGTAGAGAGCTGTCATGACGAACCGAAGCTGATAGGATCGGGACAGAGAAAGGTACCGGATGTCAATGCGCCGCTTGCAGTTATGAGTGCACAAAGCACCCGAAAAGGCATTTCGGGTCTGCACTACCTCAGTCAATCCGAATTCTTCTTCGAAAGAGGAATCGGCGGTCCAGGCCGCCCGGATCGTGGACAGGACGGCATCATAGAAATACCGGTCGAAGAGATGTCGGGTCTCGGAGGTAAGGTATTTACTGGTTCTCCAGTTGTAATTGGACAGGATGTCGCAAAGATCCCGGGTAAACGGACAGACGGCGTTCCGGTTATAGGAAAGGTAAAATTCCTTAAAAGTCAGTTTGTCGATCAGTTTGGAAAGAAAACGGGAAAGCGCCGAGAGCGGAGGCTTCAGCTGATAGATGAGACAGTAATCGCAAAGCCATTCTCCCATGTAACGATCCAGGCGCGGAAACGGGTTCCGGTATGCCGTCCAGACGTTGCAGAGCAGTTCCAGCCCTTCTTCCGGACGGATCAGGCCACCCTCTCCGGTTAGGTTGATGACCTCGAAGACGAAGAGAAAGATGTAACTGTAATCCGTAGTCAGATAGGTTTGGTTCCGAAGATTTTCCCTCCAGTACAGATACCAGTTCTGCTGTTCCCGGGACATTTCGCTGTACTGAGGTATGTAGGCAAAAAAGTTTGCAAACGGACAGGGGGATCCCTTTTGCGGGAAGAGCCGTTTGGCGTCGGAAAGGAACCGGTCGTAATAGTGAAACCGGGATGGCCAGCGGTATACGGAAACGGAACGGAGGAGACTGTCTTCCGGCTGGTAGGTCAGGACCGGTTCCGCCATCTGCGGACGGACGTCCCCGGGTGTTCTCCAGTTTCCGGCAACGCCCTGACGCGAAGCGCTTTTTGCGCCGGCTGTCCTTCGGCCTGCCGAGTCCCTAGTATCCGAAAAGCTGTCCTTCACGACCCGTTCCGCAGCATCCAGGTCGCTTCGGTAGCCGGAACGTTCCGGAATCGGGACCGGAGTGTACACGGTGTCCGCCCGCGGAACGGAAAACTCGATTTCCACTGTCTCCGTGTCTCTGCCGGAAGGTTGACTGACGGGAGGCTGCTTTGGAAGAACGGTATCCAGATCCCAGAATCTTCCCTTGCTTTCCTGCCTCTCTGACAAACAGATCCCCCTCCTTTCGCTTTCAGACTGAAGACCGCTGATCGGCCGTATGATACTCTGTGAGATTTCTTACAGAAGCTGTATTCCGTTCAAGCGGCAGGTTTCCTCATCCTCTTTTGACCAGGCGGATGCCTGCACCTCTCCGATATGGGCCTTACGGAGGAAGAACATGCAGATTCTTGACTGCCCGATTCCTCCGCCTACGGTGCAGGGAAGTTCCCCTGCCAGAAGTGCGCGGTGAAAGGGAAGGCTGGCGCGCTCCGGAACACCGCGTTCCGCAAGCTGCCGTAGGAGGGCCTGCTCATCGACGCGAATTCCCATAGAGGACAGTTCCATGGCAATATCCAGAACAGGATAATAGATGATGATATCTCCGTTCAGCGTCCAGTCGTCATAGTCCGGAGCCCTTCCGTCGTGGGGGAACCCGGATTTCAGTTTTCCTCCGATCTGCATCACGAAGACGGCACCCTTTTCCCGGGCGATTTCGTACTCCCGCTGCTTGGGGGTCAGGCCGGGATACCGGTCCTCCAGTTCCAGAGACGTGACGAAAGAGATGGTCTCCGGAAGGATGATCTCGGAAAAGGCGTAGTCCTCTGCAATATAGCGCTCCGTATGCCTCAGGGAGCGGTAAACCCGCCTGACCATGCTTTTCAAAGTCTCTTCGTTGCGCTCTTCCCGGGAGATGATTCGCTCCCAGTCCCACTGGTCCACGTAAACGGAATGAAGGTTGTCGGTATCCTCGTCTCTCCGGATGGCATTCATGTCCGTATAGAGTCCCTCTCCGTGACGAAACCCGTACTGCTTCAGAGCGAACCGTTTCCATTTCGCAAGCGACTGAACGATCTCCATTTCTCCGTCCATGCCCTTGATATCGAACCGAACCGGTCGCTCTACCCCGTTCAGCGTGTCGTTTAAACCGCTTTGAGAGTCGACAAACAGGGGAGCGGAAACTCGCGTCAGATTCAACTGAATGGCGAGATCTCGCTCGAAAAAGTCCTTCACTTTTTTGATGGCGACAACCGTCTGCCTGATATCGAGAAGGGAGCGGTAGGAAGAGGGAACGGTGACACTCATGGCTTTACTCCATTTCATCAACAGAATAGAGGGGGGAACTGACTCGGCGAAGGGTGCGAAAGCCGAAAGGGCTGACACATTATTGTATCACTTTTTCCTCCCGATGTAAAGAGAAAAAGACGGAAAATCGAACCGCTGCCCCAGCCGGGAATGAGAGAAGGCACGGAGGGAAAACGCTCCGGGGTTTATCCCGACTGAATGAGGGCGAGTGCAATCCGTTTCGTTCCCCGGGTCTCCGGGATATGAACTCCTCTGCCAAAAAAGGAAGCCTCGCACAAATTGCAGTCGTGCGAGACTTCTTCAGGCCTCGGTGCGGGGAATATCACTTCAAAAGGGGAAGGTTGCACTTTTTGCACCGGTCCGCCTCAACAGGGTTTTTGGTGCCGCAGCTGACGCAGTAGAGGCAGGGTGCCTTTGTCTTGTCATATCGCTCATACGGAAAATGAAACTGGGGATGGTATTTAAACCGGTCGCCTGGCTCCAGATAGTTGTATGCCCAGATCTGGGAACCCTCGTATTCCACGATTTTTTTCTTCTTCCCGTCGGTGGTCCGCACCGTCGTAATGTATTCCGTTCTGCGTTCCCCCTCACCGGAATTCCGGTGCGCGTATGCAAGTTCGGATTTCTTTTCCACAACGACAGCCTCGTAGGAGTTTGCCGAGCGGTCTCGAAGGAAACTGAAAATGGCAAACAGCAGAAAAACGCCGGACACGATTCCACCGTACAGAGCGGCCTTGTCGGGTTCCATTTCTCCGGTTGCAAAACTGTAGACAAGGAAGCCGATGATCGGAATCGGAATCAGAAAGAGCAGGAAGATTTTCGAAGCCTTGCGGTTCTTCTTAACAGCTGCAAGTATTTCCGGGTGATTCACGCGGTCGGAGTATCCGGGAGCAGGGAGGCCGAGACGCACTTCGCCCTTTCCGGAGTCGGGGGCTTGCTGGGCATTTGCGGGATTGCCGGAAGGGGACGTCTGCTGCTGGATCGCTCCTCCGCACGTGGTGCAGAATTTCGCAGTCTCCTCAATCGGAGAGCCACAGTTCGGGCAGAAGTTTGCCAAGGGATTCATCTCCTTTCTGAAACAGGAAGTGATCGGCATGCTTTCTTTCATCCAGCACCATTATACATGAGGACCAGAGAAAAATCAAGAGAGTTACGGATTTGCCGGAGAAAAGGCTTTTTTTCCGCGCTAAATCTTGAAATACCGGCCATTTCATGGTATAATTAACAGTAAGAAGAAACAAAAAGCCACGATATGTGTGCAGTTTGTCCGTCCGGTACCTACGAGAGGAGTAGATTTGTGAATACCATTATTACCATCGGAAGGCAGTTCGGAAGCGGAGGACATGAGATCGGACGCTTGCTGGCAGAGAGACTCGGGATTCCCTGCTACGATAAGGAACTGATTACGCTTGCTGCCAGAGAGGCGGGCATTTCGGAAGAGGTGCTTGCCAGAGTGGATGAAACGGCGACGAGCAGTTTGCTTTACGCGGCTACCGCAGGCGCCTACATGGGCGGAGTCTTTCACGGGGTTCAGACACTCCCTATTAATGACCGCGCCTTTCTTGCACTCACGGACATCATTCGCTCCAAGGCGGAGGAGGGTCCCTGTGTGTTTGTCGGCCGATGCGCGGATTTTATCCTGCGTGACAGAGAGCCGGTTCTGAATGTTTTTGTCCGTGCGGATCTTCCGTTCCGGATTGCCCGGATTGCGGAGGGGGAGAACTGTTCGGAGCGGGATGCGGAGAGCTTGATTGCGAAGGCCGACAAGAAGCGTGCGAAGTATTACAATTTTTATACGCAGAAGCGCTGGGGCTCCTCGGAGTGCTATGACCTGATCCTGAACCGCGCAAAAACGGATCGTGAAACGGCGATCTCTCTGATTATCTCCTACGCACAGAGCATGGCGACAGATTGAACCAGATCCATAAAAACAGCCGAGCGGCCCGGATTCAACGGAATCCGGGCCGCTGTTTGATTCGCTGAGCAAACTCTCGTTGACAATGATTTGTCCAGACGGATCGATCAGAAGGAACGAGAGTTACCGGAACATGACGCATCCGGCTTTTTTATAGTGCTCGATCAGGGCATCGCAGTCCTCCACGGTCATGGAAAAGTGCTCCGCAATACAGGACTTGCACAGGAAATGGGTTGCCTCCCGGTTAATGATCTTCCTGTGAA
>JAGAFM010000063.1 GCA_017612655.1 Clostridia bacterium
ATATCTTTCGGCCTGAGATAATAAAAAGACCGGGTAGGGCGGGAACCGTCCGAACCTACAACGCTTGTGGAGCCCACGGCCTCTGCTTCCAAGGATACGTTCCTGGAAGCAAGCTGCAGCGATGAAGCAAGAAGCTCGGTCATTCATGGCCGAGTAGTTCACGTAACCGAAAAGCGCTCTCTGAAAGAGACATGGGTCTTTCTTCCCATTTCTGTTTTCACGAAAGGAAACGATAAAATGAAATCTGTAATTTCCGTCCTGCTCTCCCTTCTGCTGCTCCTCCCTCTCCTGATTTCGTGCGGTGAGACAACACCTTCGGAGAGCGGTTCCCCCGAGTCGGTTTCCTCCTATCACGAAGACCTGTCGGAAACCGAGCCGATCCCCTTAGGAGAAGTTGATCCGTTTGCCGATTCCGACCCGCTCCCCGCGGATCTGCAGATTCCGGAATGCGTCAAAAACGCCGACGGGACGGTCATCGGTACCATCGTACTCCCCGCAGCCGCATCCGAGGACAAGACCCTTTCCTTCGCGGCGGAAGAACTCCGCTACCATTTTGAGAAGGTCACCGGGGCGAATCTTCCAATCGTCGGGCGTACCGGGGACGAATACGGCTCCATCGTTCTGGCAACACCGGATACCCTTCCCTTCGTTGCCGAACAGTTCTCGGACGACATTGCGTGGCTTGCGGATCTCGGGTCCCTGGATACCGGTTCGAAATTCGGCTCCGACGGCTTTTCGATCCGGAAACTCGGAGATGACATCTACGTCATCGGGAACACAGCCCGCGGAACACTGAACGGCGTCTACGACCTGATTGAAGAGAATCTCGGGGTTCTATGGATCCGGGCGAATGAAGAGGAAGGCCTGATCTACTCGCCTCTGGAAGCCGCCGTGATCGCGAAAACGGACTACCGGGAGAAATCCCCTTTTGAATACCGCGGCTGGCACCTGTGCGGAGAGCAGTATCCGACTCCCGCCACCGAACTCCTGAATTCCCGGAACAAGCTCAATACCGCGTCGGGAGTATTCTCCGAAGCGGCCCTGAAAGCGATTGCTGTCCGGAAAATGCCTTTTACGCACAATGTTAAGTCCCTGATCCTCACCAGTCCGATCTACGACCCGGATGAAGCGGAATACTGGAATACCGACCAGGAAGGGAACTGGCTCTCCCCAGAAGCCAGCAAACAGATCAACTTCTGGAGCGAGAAAGCCCTCGAGGTTCTGACCGCCAGCGTAATCGAAAAAATCAAAGCGGAAAATCTATCTGTCTTTTTCATCGGAGTTGAAGACAACTACGACCCCGTCGTTCTCCCGGAATCGGGTCTTCCCTACGAATACGAACCGGGAAAGCGGGTCTCTCCGGACGACGCTTCCTATATTTCAACCGTATATTTCTCCTTCATCAACAAAGTTGCGAAAGCCGTAAAAGAGGAATGCCCCGAATGCACCCTCGCGACCTTTGCCTATCTGACCACCGTCCGTCCTCCGAAGTGCCAAGTGGAAGACAACATTCTGGTGGTCTACGCTCCGTGCGGAGACAACCTGACGGCTCCCTTCTTTGACAGGGATCGAACCAATACACAGGTCAACTGGCTCGGCTACGTCAACGGAGACCTCTGCGAGTTCCTCGAAGAATGGACCCGGGTCTGCGATCACCTCTGCATCTACAACTACTACGGCTGTCAGCGGGCATCCGCATATTATGAGATGCCGATCGAATGGCGGATTCAGGGCGATCTTCAGGGATACCGTGAACTGGGGATCGAAGGGGTGACGCCGGAAGGATGCTGCGACTCCGAGTACGGAATCAATCCCTGGATCAATCAGAAAAAGGGAGTGCACACCTATCTCGAAGTCTGGGCCATGCACACCCTCTCCTTCTGGGTCTATTCGAAACTTGCCTGGAATCCGGATCTCGATGTCGACGCGCTGATTGTTGAATTCTGCGACAAAGTGTACGGAAACGCTTCCTCCCTGATGCAGGAGTACTACAGCCTGATCAAGCAGGGCTGGGACTACGGGAATGCAGGGAACGACAAGCTGATTGATCACGATGCGAATTATTCGACGTTCTACTCTTACTATATCAAAGGGCCGGGCATCAACGAAACCATCTGCAACACCCTGATTCAGGCCTATGACACAGCGGAAGGAGCCGCAAAGGCTAGAATCGGTGCAATCAAGGATATCGTCGTCAATCATATCGTGGAAAAATCCGGCTTTACCCTTCCGGAGAATTCCTGAGTTCCAGAATGCCATCCGGAGAAAAACAAAAAAGGCCGATCCGGCCTAGCAAGGACTGCGTCATGAGCAACAGTATTCTGATTACGGGAGCCGCCGGCGGCATGGGAAAAGAAGCCTCCCTGGTGTTTGCCCGGAAGGGCTTTCGCGTCTTCGCCGTCGATCTTACTCTTCCCTCCTCTGGTGATTCGATCGTTCCCCTGCAGGCCGATCTGACAGATCCGGATCAGGTGCACACCCTCTATGAACAGGTTCGTTCGGAAACGGATACTCTTTCCGCCATTCTTCATTTTGCGGGGATCTATCGGCTGAATTCGCTCGTTGAAATCAATCCTGCGGAATTCCGCTCGGTTTTTACCGTTAACGTCGGGGCGGCGTTTCTCGTCAACCGAACCTTTCTTCCCATGCTGAGAAGCGGCTCGAAGATTCTCCTTCTGACCAGCGAGCTCGCTGTGCGGGATCCTCTCCCGTTTACCGGTCTGTACGCCGTTTCCAAGGCTGCTCTGGACCGCTACGCCTACTCTCTTCGAATGGAACTGCAGCTGCTGCACATTTCCGTTTCTGTCCTGCGGGCAGGCGCGGTCGACACGGGCATGCTCGGAACTTCCACGAATCAGCTTCGCACCTTCTGCGAAAAAACGCAGCTTTATCCCGTGAACGCGAAGCGTTTTCAGCGGATTGTGGAGCGGGTGGAAACCAGACGAGTCAAACCGGAAGCAGTCGCAAAAAAACTGTACGGTATCTTTTGCTCAAAGAATCCCCGCTTTGCTTATTCCATCAACCGGAACCCACTTCTGATCCTTTTCGACATTCTTCCAACCCGAATCCGTTGTTGCCTGATCCGTCAGATCCTTAAACCAAAGGATACGGCGGAACAGAAGAAGGAACCGACTCAATCCGACTGAGTCCCTCAAATCTACAGGAGGTTTCAATGCTCGAACTGGACACCTACCGGGAAGAAGATGCTTCGGTCATTCTCTCCTGGATCGACTCCGAACTGTCATTCCGCAAATGGAGTGCCGACCGTTACCCTGTCTACCCGATCACTCCGGAAGATATGAATCGATTCTATCGTTCCCAGGAGAAGAAGGGCTTCTTCCTTCCGCTGACTGCGAGAGAAGAAACAGAACCGGTTGGACATCTCGTTCTGCGGTTCCCCGAATCCGACCGCTCGGTCCTCCGCTTCGGTTTCGTCATTGTGGACAGCCGGATTCGAGGCAGAGGTTACGGGAAGCAGATGATCCGGCTGGCCTTGCGCTATGGCTTTGAAACCTGCAATGCGAAAAAGATTACCATCGGTGTTTTCGAAAACAACGAGCCGGCGCTTCGCTGCTATCTGTCTGCAGGTTTTCACTCGACGGGCGAGGTCAATCCCTATCCGATACTCGGACAGACCTGGAACTGTCTGGAACTGGAGTGCCTCTCTCCCGAATAACAAAGAAAGAACAAAAAAACGAAAGAGCGAGGATCCCCGGCAGGGGTCTTCGCTCTTTTCGCTTCTTTTCTTTCCTATAAATGCCAGACGCTGCTATTATTCAGCAGGAGCCACCGGCTCTTCCGCCTTCGCTTCTTCAATCACAGGAGCCGCTTCTTTTTCTTTCAGGTTGTTCATAATCTCTTCGTAGAACGCCGCCTGAACCAGCCCGAGGAAAAGCGGGAGGCAGATAAAGACAACGACCAGGAAGATGAACAGAATGATGTTGAACAGAACGCCGATATACGGGATCTTGCCGAGAAGAGAAAGGATAAGGGCAGCTACACCAACTGCAGCATAGGGAATAATATCAGCTGCGAACATCGTTCCAACATAACCCTTGGTTCTCTCTTTGGAAACCTTGTAGGCGTCAAAAGGATCGCCGTCCGATTCCTGGACCAGAATGTACGGAACCAAACGATACTGATACATGCGGATGATCGCAATGATCGGACCGACAATCGGGATCAGTCCCCAAAGTGCGATCAGCAGCTGGGACCAGCCCATTCCTTTGATCGTTCTTCCGGCTGTTTTTCCGTCCTTGAAAGCATCAAACAGATACTTCCCTTCCACCTTTTCCCCACGATATCCATGCAGGTACACCATAACGGTTCCTACCGACAGAAGCATCGTCAGGCAGAAGGCGATCCCGAACACCAAACCGAAAGCGATAGAGATGAAAAAGCTCAGGAATACAGCGATCAGTGAAATTCCCCAAAGCTTGAACGGTTTGGTCGCGATAACTTTCAAGGCATTGGTGTAGATTTTTGTCAGCATAGTCATACTCCTTTCAAGTTTTACGGTGCTAATATAAGAATACTCTTTTATGGAATAATTGTCAAGTATTATTGAACAAATTGTTATGGACCGTTAATAAAAAAGTTGACGACAACCGAAACATCGGTCCACAGCGCACACACAGAAAAGCCCGTATTTATGCGTTCATCCGGCTCCTGCTATGGAGTGACAAGTAGATTTATAGTCGTAGTGACAAGTTCTTTGGACGATACCTTCCGTGGTCGGCTTTTCGTTCCGCCTTCCACCAATCCGTCAAATCCCATCACGTTCTCTACGTGACTTACCACTCGAACCATCTCCAATCGGGACAACACCTACAATCCTTCAGCCCTTGATATTACTGAACTTTTGGACGTTTCGATGCCTTTCTCCTGGGTGTATTACAAAACAAAAGGGTACAAAAGAAGCCTCATGCCGTAATGGCACAAGGCTCTTGATATCAAGACAATTGTGTGATATATTTCGATACGTAGTTATTGATCGATGTTTGATCTAAGAACGCAAAATATCCCGCAAGCCTTTTATC
>JAGAFM010000064.1 GCA_017612655.1 Clostridia bacterium
ATTGAGGAGAATCTCGGCGTGCTCTGGGTTCGCGCGGACGAGGAGATCGGAACCCTGTACGATCCGATGACGGAAGTCGTCGCGAAAGTTGCGGACTACCGTGAGAAATCCCCGTTCGAATACCGCGGATGGCACCTCTGCTCCACAAGCTCCTGGGCTACGCCAAAGTGCGAGCTCATGCTTTCCAGAAACAAGCTGAACACGGAATCCGGAATCTATTCTGCTCCCACTCTGGCATCGATCGGCGTGACGAAATTCGGCTTCACGCACAACATCAAGAATATGATCCTGCAGAGCCCGCTCTACGATCCGGAGATTACCGATTACTGGCAGACGGACAACAAAGGAGAGCGGATGACCGCAGAAACATCCTACCAGATCAACTGGTTCAGCGAGAATGCCCTTCAGGCTGTCGCGGCGCGAGCGATCGCGGAAGCTCAGGAGTATTCTCTCCAGTACGTCTTTATCTGCGAGGAAGACACGAAGGCCGGCGTCTGCCGCCCGGACGACACAGTGCCCTTTGAATATGCCCCCGGGGAATTCATCAATCCCGAAGAGGAGAATTACAATTCAACGGTTGTCATGACGTTCATCAACCGTGTGGCCCGGATTGTGAAAGAAACGCTTCCGGACGTCACGATCGCGACATTTGCCTACAAGCTGATCATGACTCCGCCCGCCTGCGCCCCGGACGACAACGTCCTCATCGTCTTCGCCCCCATCGATGAAGATACGCCTACCCCGATTTGCTCCTACGATATCAAGACCAAGAAGGGCTGTACGACGAGGGTCCGCAGCTACTGTGATCATATCCGGACCTGGGCCGATCTTGCCCCGAACCTTGACATCTACAACTACTACGGCTGCACCAGGTGCGCCGCTGAATATGAACGCCCCATCTGGGACAGAATTCAGCAGGATTTCCGCGATTACGTAAGTCTTGGGATTATCGGTGTGACACCGGAGGGAATCGTGGACTCGCTCGGTTGGTCCGAGGGAGATCTGGGATCCTCGGTGTGCTGGTCAATGAACACCCTCACGTACTGGCTCTTCTCGAAGCTTGCCTGGAATCCGGAGGAGGACGTCAATGCCCTGATTCACTACTTCTGCGAGAAGGCATACAAAGATGCTGCCCCCATTATGGAGCGCTACTACGAAGTGCTGAAATACGGATGGGACAAGGGAAATTCCAGAACGGACTGGCAAATCGATGTCCACTGGTTCTGGGATACGGATTTCTATTACGAGTACTACGTCAAGTACCCGAGAACCGCGTCCGAACTCAAGTCGCTGCTGGAGGAAGCCTGGGAAGTTGCCGATGAATCCGTGCGCGCCCGTCTTGAGTACGTGAAGGATACCGTTATCGCCCGTCTTCAGCCGCTGATCGACGCCGGATTCGGCGAACCATTGACTGACGACTGATTTCTCTGAATCACCCCCTCGAATTCAAACATTTTGCGAAAGCGGCTCTGCGTCCGTTCCGATTCCCTTCGGATGAACGGATCGCGGTTAGAGCCGCTTTCCGTTTTCTTTCCTTTGACCCGGTACAAACCGGGAAATCAAAATCTGAAAAGTCCGAAAAAAGGCTTTTCAAATCCCTTAATATGTAGTATAATGCAAATGCATATGCGGATTTCATGGAATTCGTAATTCTTTGAAAACCGTCCGCAGTACCCGCTTTCTTTCCGGTACCGCAACCGTGGTGGAGCAGATTCTTGATTCACGGCTTTTCAAACACTCTTCTGACCCCGGAGGAACACGCCTCCGCCGTGCGGGAAATGGAAGCGGTTCGTGTGCAGATCCGGCTGAAGAACTCGTACCAGTTAAGGAGGTTTCGATTCCGTGAAACGATTGATTTCCATACTGATTGCTGCCCTGATGATCCTCGGCGTCCTCGTCTCCTGCGGGGAAGTCCCGACCGAGCCGGCATCGGATGTCTCCTCAGAATCGGAACAGGCTTCTGCCGAACCGTCCGATACCGAAACCGGCGCACCTGATACCGAATCCGAAACGGAGCCCGGTTATCAGTACATTCCTCCGGAAGACGGTTCTTTTACCGTTTGCGGAATTGATCTCTCCGAGTATTCAATGCTCCTCTATTTCGAAGCAAATGCAGCGAACGGTTATCTGAACCGTTCGATTCTGGTGAAAGACATTGAACGAAATACCGCTTCCTGCCTCGGATACGAAAAAAAGCTGACCGTAGTCAAGAACGATCGATTCAACACGACGCCCAAGTCCGAACACGAGATTCTTTTCGGGAACAACTTCCACAGAGAAGGCATACCGGAGCTCGACCTCAAGAAGAACTGCTACGGCGTGACCGCGGACGGGACCATCTATTTTTCGGCGCCGTCGCACATGCTGTATGGTTATCTCTGGAGACTGTTCCTGGAAGAATTCTTTGGCTACGACAGCTCGGCAGGAGAAAAGAGCGCCGGATGCGCCCTGACGGAATGTTACCGCGAGCTTCCCGAACTGGATCTCGCGAAGCTGGAAGCCAGTGGCTATTCTTTGGTTTTCGCGGACGAGTTTGACGGAGATTCCCTTGATATGGATGTCTGGGACTGGAGGGAACCCGGCCCTCGCTTTGAACCTCCGTTTTTCGATACGACTTCTTTGGATCAGGTGGTCGTCAAGGACGGGATCCTGACGATGATCGCAAAATACCGGGAAGACGGGGAATTCGGCCCGGGTTATTACGGAGTATTCCTCGGACTCAGGCAGTATTACTGCCGCGGCTATTTTGAGGCGCGCATCAAATGTTCCTATGCTGAGGACAGGAGCCCGGATTATGCCAGTGCCTTCTGGATCGAAGGGGATGACCCTTATCACGCTGCGAACTCTCAGATGGGAATAGGCCCGGGCGGTACCGAGATCGATATCATGGAAAACTTCGGACCGGATTATCACACGTGCTGTTTCTGGGCATCCGGGGCCAAGGAAGGCGATGCTCTGACCAACGAAGTATACCATGTCATAGGCATTGGCAATAACTATCTGGAGGAGTATCACACTTATTCGCTGCTTTGGGACGAGGATGCCTATACGGTTTATCTGGACGGAATGGTTATTGCACACAGCTCTTTCCTTGCCGGGACCGCTACCGTGGGGGAGCAGGTTCTTCTTTCCCTCCTCTGCTGTTCCATTGACGAAACCAAACCCGAGACCAGAGACGTGGTTCGCGAAATGAAAGTGGACTATGTACGCATCTGGCAGAAGTAAGTCCGCAGGACCGCCGTCCGGCTTCGGCGGTTCGGAACTTTGAAAGGGGGATTCTCTCTTGAAAAAGACAGGTCTCTTTTTATGTCTCCTTGTGTCAGCGCTGATTGCCTCCTCATGCGGCTCCGAAACAGATCAGTCGCCTGCATCCGGCGAAGGCTCTTCCTCCGTTCCGGCCTCTGAACCGGAGAGCGGAGAGACCTCCTCTGACCTGCGTTACTCCATCCCGGAGCCTGAACTACCGGAACTGGATTTCGGAGGCGAACCGTTCACGGTGTATCTCGGCTCACTCAGCACGAGTTCCGATAACTACTACACGGAATCGACGCTGTTTCCCGCAGTTTCGTTCGTCTGGACTGAGAATCTGAACGGGGAGATTGTCAACGACGCCGTTTTCAACCGGAATCTTGCCGCGGAACAGCGCTTCAATGTGAAGATCACGCCCCTTGTGACCGAACGCTATCCGAATGAACTGGTCATGGCCGGGGAAACCTCCATGGACCTCGTGATGGCAAACGGCTGGGCGATGTCAAAAGTGGTAGCGGAAGGTCCCTGGATGAATCTGATCGGCTTTCCCTATCTCAACCTCGAAGCCGAATACTGGTCGCCGCGCTGCCTCGAAGGAACCGTGGTGGACGGAATTGTCTTTATGATGCCTTCCGACTTCTGCCTGGATCCGCTTGCGAATACGGGTGTCCTGTTTTTCAACAAACGTATCCTGGAAGAGAACGATCTCCAGAACCCCTATGACTTGGTCCACAGCGACACCTGGACTTTGGAAAACTTTCTGAGGCTGGTAGCCTCGGTCGGCAGAGATCTGAACGGAGACGGCGTCATGGATGTTTCCGATTTGTACGGCGGAATCTTCCGGACACAGTGGAGACTCGGCGCCTTTATGCAGTTCTATTTCGGATGCGGAGAAGTCTTCACGAAGACGGACTCGGAGAAGGGCAGAGTGATTTCCTTCAACCCGGACAGATCGCAGAGGGTGATCGAGATGCTCCGGGAGGTTCTGGAAGACCGTCATCTCTGTCTGGATATCAACGATATCGAGAGGATGGAGAGCAATTCCTACTATGAGACGGTCTTTTTAGACGGGCACGCCCTCTTCTGCCAGGATTTCGTCTCCTCCCTGGATGTTTTCAGGGAGATGGAGGATGATTTCGGAATCGTCCCCAATCCCAAATATGACGAGACTCAGGACCGCTATTATCAGAGGGTAGTCCCGACCTCGACCATGTTTGCGATCCCGGTTACCGTTCAGAACGAAGAAAAGACGGGAGCCATAACAGAGTACTTGTCCTGGCTTTCTCACTCGACCGTGCTTCCCGCGTTTTATGAGGTTACGGTTCAGACGAAACGGACACGCGACGAGGATACGATTGAGATGCTGGACATCATCCGTGCCTCGAGGATTTTCGAATTCGGAGAGATCTACTACTCGTGGATCGGACACTACATCTGGGATTCTTACGAGGAGGGGACGTTCAGCAAGGCGTCCTCTTCGGAAAAAATACTGACCAAACGGCTGAACAAGCTTCTGAATCAGGTAACCAGCGCAGGCAGCTGACCGGCCGGTCAACCGGGACGGTCTTGTTCAATAACGTTTTGTAAGGAGGCAGACTCTCTGCCGGCGGGAAAGCCCGATTCCGGAAGAGTCAAATGGTTTATGAGTCAAATTAAAGACATTTCTCTCGCTTCATCCGGCAAAGACAAAATCGAATGGGTCAAAAGCTATATGCCGATTCTGAATGCAATCGGCAAACGGTTTTCCGAGGAAAAGCCCTTCTCGGGAAAACGGATTGCGATGTCGATCCATCTGGAGGCTAAAACCGCTTTTCTTGCCCAGACGCTTGCCATGGGCGGTGCGGAAGTCGCCATGACGGGATGCAACCCCCTTTCGACACAGGACGATGTGGCCGCCGCCATGGCTTCTCTCGGCTTCGAAGTCAATGCGTGGCGCGGCGTGTCTGACACGGAGTATACGGAGCATCTGAAACGAACCCTTTCCGTCCGTCCGGATGTGATGATCGACGACGGGGGAGACCTGACTTCTCTGCTTCACGGCGAGTGCAGAGCCTATGGAGAAAGGCTTCTCGGAGGCTGCGAGGAAACGACGACAGGTATTCACCGTCTCTTTGCCAGACAGGCTGCCGGCCTTCTGGATTATACCATGATCGACGTCAACGACGCTGACTGCAAGCACCTGTTCGACAACCGTTACGGAACCGGGCAGTCGACACTGGACGGAATCATGAACGCAACGAATCTGATCGTAGCCGGAAAGACAGTGGTTGTCGCGGGTTACGGTTGGTGTGGCAAGGGCTTTGCCATGCGTGCGAAAGGGATGGGCGCCGTCGTGATCGTGACGGAGATTGATCCGGTCAAAGCGATTGAAGCCGTCATGGATGGTTTTACGGTTCTCCCGATGGATGAGGCGGCGAAAATCGGAGATCTGTTCGTGACGCTGACCGG
>JAGAFM010000065.1 GCA_017612655.1 Clostridia bacterium
CATCTTAGCCTCCTGGTGCACGGTTTTTGGCCGCTTTTTCACTTTTTCCCTGCACCTATTATACCACAAAATCCTTGTTTTGTCAGTATCTTATTGGCTTTTTCCTACTTGCAGCAGACACTATACTAAAAATTGAGAGACCGTCCGTCAGACCGCAGGCCATGGGCATCGTGACCCAAAGGAGGGCGCGAATGGAAAAAATCAAACAGAAACTTGGATTTGGCTGCATGCGACTCCCCAAAAAAGACGGGAAACCGGACCTGGAGCAGTTTGCCCGGATGGTGGACCGCTTCCTGGAAGAGGGATTCAACTACTTCGATACGGCGCATGGTTATCATCGGGGGGAAAGCGTGACGGCCCTGCGTGCCTGTCTGACCTCGAGATATCCCAGAACAGACTATGTCCTGACAGACAAGCTGACCGACGCGTATTTCGAAAAGGAAGAGGATATCCGTCCCTTTTTCGAGCGACAGCTCGAATGGTGCGGTGTGGAGTATTTCGACTTCTATCTGATGCACGCGCAGGGCGCTTCCAATTATGAGAAATTCCGGCGCTGCCGCGCTTACGAAACAGCTCTGAACCTGAAAGAGGAGGGCAAAATCCGTCATTTCGGGATTTCTTTCCACGATAAAGCAGATGTTCTGGAACGGATTCTGACGGACTACCCGCAGATCGAAGTCGTTCAGATCCAGTTCAACTATCTGGATTATGAGGATCCCTCGGTCCAGTCGAAGGCAGTGTATGAAGTCTGTCGCAGGCACGGGAAGCAGGTTTTGATCATGGAACCGGTGAAGGGCGGGACGCTTGCCAACCTCCCGGAAGAAGCGGCATCGGTTCTGTCCGGACTGAAGGGCGGCAGCCCGGCAGGGTATGCGATCCGGTTTGCCGCAGGCTTCGAGGGGGTTGTTTGCGTTCTCTCCGGCATGAGCACGCCCGAACAGCTGGAAGACAACATCCTGACGATGAAACACTTCCGCCCTCTCGATGAGGAGGAGAAAGGCGCCGTCCGGCGCGTGGTTTCCATCATCAACGGGCTGAACCTGATTCCCTGTACAGGCTGCCGGTATTGCGTGGAAGGTTGTCCCCAGAACATTTCCATTCCGGATCTTTTCTCCTGCATGAATACGAAAATGCGGTCCCATGACTGGAATGCGGACTTCTATTATCACGCGGTTCATACCGTGAACGGCGGGAAAGCGTCCGACTGCATTCGATGCGGCTGCTGCGAAGATATCTGTCCGCAGCATCTTCCGATCCGCGACCTGCTCGAGGACGTGGCGAAGGCATTCGATCAGAAGGAATCCTGACAGATCAAAAAACAAACGGCTGCGCACGTGTTTCCGCGGGCGCAGCCGATCTTTCTCTGGGGCAGTCCGGAAGTTCAGTTCTGCTTCCGGACAGACTTGTATTCGTCGTAAGGCTGATAATACGTACAATCCGCATGATTCCCGGACAGGTACCGTTCGTATTCGTCCTCGTCCAAAGGGACGTTGCAGACCGTCTCCTGCCAGTCCGGATCGTATTCAAAGTGAACGCAGTCGTCACAGTTTGACCTGCGTTTCTTCTTTTTCCGGTCGTCCATGGCTCTCCTTTCTTCAGTCAAAAAAGGCCTGAATCCGGTTGTTTCGGTCGACCAGATGGTTGTACTGAACGGACTGAAGCAGTTTCAGCGGGGAATCCGCTGCTTTGGACAGTTCGTTCAGTTTGTCGGAGAAATACAGCGTTCCGTCGGCGGAAACCGTGTGAGCCGTCAGAACCGGATACGTTTCCTGAACGTCCCGGAGCAGCTGCTGGTACTTGGTGAGCGGAATCCCGGCCGCCTCGCACAGAATACCGGACAGATAGTTCACGCTGACCCCCTCGTAGTACTGTTCCCCAATATCGTAATTCGCCCAAATGACGAACGGGGTGATATACCGGTTTGCCCCATCCAGCTCTTCTTCCGTGGCTTTCATACCGTTCAGGCGGAGGATATCCCGAACGACGTTGTCGTTAGGCTGGTGATCGCCGAACATTACGATGACGGTCTTTTCCTCCTGCCCCGCGAAATAGGAAACAAGAGACTCAAACGCCAGATCGGTTTCCCGGATCAGGGAAAGGTAGGAGGAAAGGCGGCGCGCCCCCGTCCCGCTCGTTCCGGTTACGGTGACCTGCGGGGAAAAGTTGTCGTATTCCTGATCGTAGCTCCCGTGATTCTGCATCGTAACGGTGAACAGGAAGAGAGGCTTTCCCGCTTCCTTTTCCTCGTATTTGGTTCGAATATACCGGAACAGGGAAGCGTCAGAGTAGTAATTGCGGAGAAGGTTCGATGCGTAAACGGGGCGCATATCGTTGTAGAACAGAGAGGTTTCGAAACCGAGGAACGGATACGCCTTGTCGCGGGACCACCCGGACGCCTGATAGGGGTGGATTGCCAGCGTGGAGTAGCCCAGGTTGGAGAACCAGGTAACGAGGGAAGGCATTTCTCCTTTGATATACTGCTGATAAGGAATGGAACCGGCGGGGAGGAACGCCATGGTGTCCCCGGTCAGGAACTCGTACTCCGTATTGGCGGTATTCCCGCCCTTGACGGATACGTAAAGATTTCCACGCACGGTGTTTTCCGTCAGACTGTTCCAGAAATCCAGGTAGCCCATGTTGGTCTCGAAGGATCCTAGGACGGAGAGGTCGGAAAACGCTTCGTTCATGATGACGATCACGTTCGGGAGATCGTCTTTCTGGTCAGCCGGTGGATCCATCTGATCCGCCATTTCCTGTAGCGAGGCGGCGTCGTATCCTTCCGGCTTGGAGACATTCAGGTAGTGAAGAGTGGACAGGAATCCGACAGCCGTTCCGTTCCGTTCATAATAGACCCCCGGCGTGAACAGATAACGGTATCCGCCAAACCTTGTGAAGACCGCGTCAGTCTGCAGAAAGAACAGAAAGCCGATCAGAGCGGCAGCTCCGACCGCTGACACACTGAAGTGGACTGCAGGTTTCGCGTAGGACCTGACTGGCATCCGGAAGCCCAGCACCGCGAGGCAGACCATGCCGAGGAGAACCGTCCAGAACAGGTGAGTAAAGGTAAAAGAATAGCTTTTGAGAACGCTGAATGCAGTAGAGGCCGAATTCAGATCCCAGGGAAGGATCGGGAGAGAACGGAACTGCCACCCTGCCGTATTGGCGATGCCGCATAACGAACAGAGAACCGTGCCGATACAGACGGCAATGGCGCTCTTCCGGTAGCAGGTGAGAAACAGAAACAGAAAAGCGAGGTAGTAGAAACCGAAGTTCAGCCAGTGCATGTTGGGAAAAATGTCGCGGGAATGGGGTTGCAGAAGCTCGACAAGAAGATAGTGAGCAGCCGGAGTCAGCGCAAGCAGACCCCATCCGAAGCCCTCGGGGATCTGGAACCGGGTAAACCCGGCCCCCCAGATCAAGAGAAGCAGAATCCCGTCAATCCACCACCGGGACCAGGGCTCTTCCAGCAAAAGATGCAGAATGAGCACTGCCGCGGTCAGAGCAAGCAGAAGCCCCGTCCGGATTCCGAACCGGATCCAGTGCTTCTTGTCGGCCTCTCCTTTCCGAGGGAAAATTGTAAATGCCATGGTATTATCCTTTCATTTCGGAGCCGGGGCCTCAGGGGCGAGAAAGAAGTCGAGCATCCTCTGCTTGAAATCGGGAGCCTCGTCAAAGACCATGTGGCCGTATTCCTCCCCGTAGAGGAAGCAGGAGCAGCAGGAAAGCCTCGAGGCGATTTCAAGGGACGATTCCGGAGTCAGAACCGTGTCGCCGCGCGAACCGACGACAAGAACCGGACATTGGATTTTGGGAAGCTGTTCATAGTAATCGAATCCGAGGCAGGCCTCTGACATGCGAAGAAACCGCTCCAGCTCTTCCTGGGAAATGTCCCTGTAGAAGCGGAACAGTGCTTCTCCGAACTGTTCCAGCGTCGCGCTCGAATAGATTTGCGAGAGGCAGAGACGAACCAGAGACGGGACGTCGCCTGCTTTTGCCCCGGAGATCCACCCGTCGAGAACCGAAAGGGCAGTGGGGTTGGCTCTGGAAAGAGTCGAGGCAAGGACCGCTCTCCGAACCAGTTCCGGATGTTCTCCCGCGAGGCACTGGGCAATCATCCCACCCTGAGACGCCCCGTAAATGTCCGCCTGATGCAGATCGAGAGCGAGCATGGCGTCAGCCAGATCCTTCGCCATATCCGGGATAGACAGCCCTTCCGGCAGACGGTTTCTTCTGTCAAAAAGGTAAACGGTATACTGTTCCGAAAAGATTCGGAATGCAGATTCTACGGCAGGAGCGGACTTCAGAATCCGGCGGAGAGAAACCCCGGGTATCATGACGAACGGGCGGCTTCCTTCCCCGAAGACTGCATATTCCGTTTCCGCACGTTCCGTGCGGATCGTGGAAAGGGTGGGACGCAAGGCAATCCTCCTCCGGTCAGTCGGTATCGATCTGATACATCTCTATCAGGTTCGTGGTGATGAAGAAGACGGCTCCGAGAGTAGTGAGAACATATTCGGGAAGAAGGTAGAATCCGTGATAGGCAGGGAAGTACAGCCAGCCGCTTGTCCATCCTTCCGGTATTCCGGTCCCCGCCAGGGCGCCGAATAGCGAGTGACATGCGAAACGCAGGAAGACCGCCAAAAACACACCGGCAACGGCTCCGGCAATCCCGTGTCTGCGAAACAGGCCCGCAAGACCGACAGCGGAGAACGCCGCCGCATAGCTGAGCAGAAGGCAGCCAATCACGGCCCCCGGAGAAGAGTACTGTACAAGGATTCCCGGAAGATCAGAGGCAGCCCTCAGAACGCCGAAAAGAAATCCGCCGCAAGCGCCCCAGCCTATCCCCCAGCGGAGAGAGAGCAGGCAGACCGGCAGCATGCAGAGCAGCGTCAGGGAACCTCCGAGCGGCATCTCAACGATCCGGATCCAGCTGAGTCCAAAACTGAAAGCGGAGAACAGTACGGTTTCCGCGCACTGACGAAGACGTACGGATTTCATATCCTGTTCCCCTCCCTTTGGAATCAAAGAGCTGACTGGAGCCGCTTTTCCAAATCGCTCAGTTCCTCATGCAGTTCGCAGGGAACCCTCTCCCCGATCATCCGATAGAACTCTCGGACGTTTTCAAGGTCTGCGATCCAGGATTCTCGATCGACCGAAAGAAGATCCTTTATCGTTTCTTCCGTAACGCCTTCCAAGCCCTCGGAAGGGATGTCCTCCGGGTTCGGGAGGAATCCGATCGGCGTTTCGACAGCGTCAACGGTTCCTTCGCAGCGGGCAAGAATCCAAAGCAGGACTCGGAAATTGTCGCCGAATCCGGGCCATAGGAACTGGCCTTCCGAATCTGTGCGGAACCAGTTCACATGGAAGATCTTCGGGGGGGTCGGGATTCGTTTTCCCATTTCCAGCCAATGGCGGAAGTAATCTCCCGCATCATATCCGATGAACGGACGCATTGCCATGGGATCCCGGCGGACCACTCCGATGGCTCCCGCGGCAGCGGCTGTGGTTTCGGATGCCATAATGGAGCCTACAAAAGTGCCGTGCTGCCAGCTCCTTGCTTCGTAGACCAGAGGGGCCGTTTTGGCTCGTCTGCCCCCGAACACGATTGCGGACAGCGGGACGCCCTTGGGGTTGTTAAACTCCGAAGAGAGGCAGGGGCAGTTTTCCGCTTTTGCCGTGAACCTGGAATTCGGGTGAGCACCCGATGTGTTGATCTTATCCGACTTGTCGTATTTCCGATAATCCCACGGTTCGCCTTTCCAGTTGATTGCATTGACCGGAGGATTGTCGTCCAGACCTTCCCACCAAACAGTGTTGTTTTCCAAATTGTGACAGACGTTGGTGAAAATGCAGTCTCTGCGTGTTGTTTCAAGAGCATTCGGATTGGAATGTGAGTTGGTTCCCGGCGCCACGCCGAAGAACCCGTTCTCCGGATTGATCGCATAGAGACGTCCGTCTTCCCCGATTCGAATCCACGCGATGTCATCCCCGACGGTCCAGACCTTAAAGCCTTTCTTTCGAAACGATTCCGGCGGAATCAGCATGGCAAGATTTGTTTTGCCGCAGGCGGATGGAAAAGCTGCCGAGAGATATTTGATTTCTCCGTTCGGATACTCGACCCCGAGAATCAGCATATGTTCCGCCATCCAGCCCTCTTTTTTCCCCAGATAAGAGGCGATTCGGAGCGCAAAGCACTTTTTCCCGAGCAGGACGTTCCCGCCGTATGCCGAATTGACTGACCAGATGGTATCATCTTCCGGGAAGTGACAGATGTAACGGTTTTCAGGATCACAGTCTGCTGTGGCGTGAAGTCCCTTGACGAAAACAGGAGAGTCTCCGAGTGCGTCAAGAACGTCATTGCCGACCCGGGTCATGATCAGCATGTTCAGGACGACGTAGATCGAATCCGTCAGTTCGATCCCGATCTTGGAGAATTCGGATCCAACCGGTCCCATGGAGTAGGGAATGACATACATCGGTTTTCCCGCATAGGAGTTGCGGAAAAGCCGGGACAGTTTCTCGTAGCATTCCTTCGGATCCATCCAGTTATTGATGGTTCCGGCGTCTTCTTTCCTGCGGGTGCAGATAAAGGTCCGGTCTTCGACCCGTGCGACGTCGTTCACGGCCGTTCTGTGAAGGTAGCATCCCGGGAGCAGATCTTCGTTGAGTTTGATCATCTCTCCCGTTCTGCAGGCTTCGGCACGTAGCAGATCTGCCTGCTGTTCCGATCCGTCTATCCAAATAATATCAGCCGGACAGACCAGCTGTTTCATGTCTTCAATCCAGGTGCGGACATAGCGGTTGTTGGTCAAGGTATTCAGTCTCCTTCCTTCTGGCGAACGCGGGGATGATCCGGGAACATTCGTCTAAAAAACGATGGCAAAAATGAGGCACAAATTCTCACATATATATTATACATGAACAGGTGCCTGTTTGCAAGTCCTTTTGAGAAAACCATGGGCAAACCTCGTGAGAAATACCGCTTGACAATCGGTTTCTTCTGCGTTATAATACGAGCGCACATAACAGGGGCGCCGAAAGGCTGAGATGCGCTTCACGCGCTGTCCCTCGAACCTGAAACGGGTAATACCGGCGTAGGAAGCGTATGTTGCCTCGATTTTGGCCTCATTCCGCGCACGGTTTTGTGCGCGGATTCTTTTTTGGAGGAGGTTGCTTTTTGAAATGAAAACCAATACTACCGGAAAGCTCGTCGAGACCGCGATTATGATCGCACTTTCGTTCGCATTATCGTTTATCAGCGATCTGGTTCCTTTTCTTCAGCTTCCGTTCGGGGGGAAGGTGACCCTTGTTTCCTGTCTGCCTCTTGTGTATATCGGGGTGAGATTCGGACTGAGGCAGGGTCTGTTCGCCGGATTGATTGCCGGGATCATTCAGCTTGCCACCGGGTTCATCAAGCACCCCACCAGCCTTCTGATGGAGCACTGGTATGAAACGGTCGCGATGCTGCTCCTGGATTATCTTCTTGCCTATGCACTGATTGGTCTGTCCGGGTTGATGAAGAACGCAAAAGCGGCCCCGGTCAAGCTCGCGGTTGGCTCTGTGATCGGACTTACTGCGAGGTATCTGTGCCATATTCTTTCCGGCTGGATTTTCTTCGGCCAGTGGGCGGAGTGGTTTTTTACCGATGCCGAGACGATCGGCGGGGCTACGCAGCTAGGAGAATTTGCCATGTCCCATTTCAGCGGAGCCGGTTTGGCCGGACTCTATTCAACAGTCTATAACGGCCTTTACATGGTGCCGGAAATCGTCGTGACCGCAATTGTCGGGGCGCTTGTCGGGGCTATACCCGTCGTGGCAAAACGACTGAGCGAGAAATAACCTGCGCTGACCACTCTGCTGCGAGAAAGGACGGATGCTATCTGGCCCGTTCCCACCGAAAACTCTTTACAGGCGCCGCGGTTTGTGGTATCATTAATCTGGTATCCAAATCAAACCTGAAAAGGAGGGCTGAAGATTTGAACCGTAATTTTACTTTCGGCTCTGCCGCGCCTAGAAACGCGGAGCCGAGAAAGCCGATCCCGAAAAAGTGGATTGGAATCGGGATCCTTGTCATCCTTCTCCTGATTCTTGCGGGCGAGTCGTTCTACACGATCGGGGAACAGGAGAATGCCGTTGTCACGACGTTCGGCGTGCCACAGGCTGTCACAACGCCGGGACTGCACTTTAAGATTCCCTTCGTTCAGCAGGTCAACAAGGTCAGCATGATTATCTTTGGGTTGCCGATCGGATATGACCCGTCCACGAACCGGTCGATCCCTGACGAGAGTCTGATGATCACGTCGGACTACAATTTCGTCAACGTGGACTTCTACATCGAATACCGTGTGACGGATCCGATTGCGTTCCTGTTCAACGCGGAAAATCCCACCGAGATCCTGAAAACGCTCGCGATGAGCTTTATTCGGGACACCGTCGGGGTTTACGGTGTGGACGACGTCATCACGACCGGTAAAAGCCAGATTCAGTCCGACGTCAAGGAAAAACTCGGACATCGTCTGGAAAACGAGAATATCGGGTTGCAGGTGGTCAATGTGACTATCCAGGACGCGGAGCCGCCTACGTCCGAAGTGCTTGCCGCGTTCAAGGAAGTGGAAAACGCAAAGCAAGGCGCGGAAACCGCCCTGAACAATGCCAACAAGTACAAGTCCGAGCTGATCCCGACGGCGGAAGCAGAGGCAGACAGACTGCTTCAGCAGGCCGAGGCGACGAAGACCGCACGAATCAACGAGGCGAACGGTCAGGTCGCCCGCTTCAATTCGATGTACGAAGAATACCAGAGATATCCGGAAATCACCAGACAGCGGATGTACTACGAAGCCATGGAAGAAATCCTTCCCGGAGTCCGTGTGATTATTCAGGGAAAAGACGGAAACGCCCTTCACGTTTTTGATTTCGGTGACTCCGGCACGAAGTCGGAGAATCCGTGAGAGGAGGTCGGATCGGTAATGAATGAATCTACGAAAAAGAGCATCAAGCTCGCTGTCATCATCGTCCTCGTCCTCATCGCCCTGACCGTGATCTCCAACTGCTATGTCGTGACGCAGCCCAACGAATATACGGTAATCCGTCAGTTCGGAAAGGTGGTCAGCATCCGCTCCGAACCAGGGCTGAGTTTCCGGATTCCCTTTATCCAGACGAGTGAGAAGCTCCCCAACAGGGAACTGATCTATGACCTTCCCGTATCCGACGTCATCACGAGCGACAAGAAGACCATGTCTGCAGATAGCTTTGCGCTCTGGCGGATCTCGGATCCACAGCTTTTCATCCAGACCCTGAACGGATCGCTTGCGAATGCCGAGGCGAGAATCGAGACTCTCACGTATAACGCTATGAAGAACGTGATTTCCTCCCGGACGCAGGCGGAAGTGATTTCAGGCCGTGACGGACAGCTTGCGGCGGACATTACCTCTGCGGTCGTGGACAGCGTTGCACAATACGGAATCAAGCTACTCGCTGTGGAAACCAAGCATCTTGATCTTCCGGATGACAACAAGGCCGCTGTTTATCAGAGAATGATTTCCGAAAGGCAGAACATCGCTGCGGGCTTTACTGCGGAAGGGGAAAGCGAAGCGAAGAAGATTCGCTCCGGTGCCGACAAGGACGCAGAAATTATCGTTTCCGAAGCGAAGGCAAAGGCGGAGATCATTATTGCAGAGGGAGAAGCGGAATACATGCGCATTCTTTCCGACGCTTATGCAGACGCCCAGAAGGCTTCCTTCTACAGCTTTGTCCGCGCACTCGATGCGGCAAAGGCCAGCCTGAAGGCGGAAGGAAACGTGCTGATCCTTTCCGAGGACAGCCCGATTGCCAAACTCTTTTACGAACAGTAATTGTTCTTCATGTCAAAAAGCGACCGGCAACGCATCTGGGAATGCGCTGCCGGTTTTCTGTGAAGGGAAAATCGAGGAGTCTATCAATATCTGTACCGTGCTTTCTGCAGGCGGAAAACGATATGGGTAAGAACAAAAACCAGAAGTTCCGCCACCAGCGCGGAGAGCCAGATGCCGTCTGTTCCAAGAACCAGGGGCAGCAGAAAGACCGCGAGCACCTGAAAGACGAATAGGCGAAGCCCGGAAAGAACGCCGGAAATCAGGCCGTTGTTCAGGGCTGCGTACAGGTTGGATCCGAAAATGGTAATTCCCGTAAAGAGATAGCTGAGGGAATACAACCGAAGAGCGCGCGTCGACAGCTCAAGGAAGATCTCGTCGTAGCCCGCAAAAACCGCGGCGATCAGCCGGGCGGTCAGAAACGCAACGGCGGTCAGCACTACGGAGACGGCAGACAGGATCCGCAGGCTCTTTTTGTACAGTCCGTGGAGTTCTTCGAAGGATTCCGCGCCGTGGTGATAGCTGATGACGGGCGCGACCCCCATTGAATAACCGAGATACATGGCTACGAACAGAAAGTTCACGTACTGGATGATTCCGTACGCCGAAACGCCGTATTCTCCGATGTACCGCATCAGTTGCCAGTTGAACAGGATGGCCACCAGAGAAAGAGCGATGGTTGTGACGAAATCCGCGGTTCCGTTGGAAACGGCCTTCCGGAACTCTTTAGGCATAAAGCGGGAGCGAACCAGTTTCAGAGGCGTTGTCCTGGAAAACAGGAAGAAGAGAAGCGGACCGATTCCTCCCACGCACTGTCCGATACATGTGGCAGCGGCCGCTCCCGCGACTTCCCATTGCATGACTCCGACGAACAGCCAGTCCAGGATCATGTTCGTGACGCCGGCTGCAACGGTGAAAAGCAATCCGAGCTGCGGGCGTTCAGCCGTGATCAGGTAGCTTTGAAAGCCGTACTGAAGAAGGAAAGCGGGCAGGGTTAGAAAAAAGATTCGAGCGTAGACGGTACACGGTTCGACCATTTCCTCCGTCGCGCCGAACAGCTTGATTGCGAGAGGGAGGAGCAGTTCGCCCAGCACTGCGAAAACCGCTCCGATGAGGATCAGGGATCCAACCAGCATCGAAAAGATCCGGTTTGCGTGGCCTTCTTCTCCCTTGCCCTTCGTCATCGCAACCAGCGCGCTTCCGCCGATGCCCAGCATGGAGCCGAAGGAACTGAAAAGCATGCAGAAGGGAAAGATCAGATTGATTGACGCGAACGCGGTTTCCCCCGCATAGTTGGAGACAAAAATGCCGTCAACCACACCGTAGACGGAGGTGAAGAGCATCATGACAACGGACGGAAGGGTAAACCGGAAAAGCTTTCTGTAAGTGAAATGATCAGAGAGTGAAATCATGGAACGAAGAACTCCGTGGATTCAAAGTGCGGTAAAAATATCCCGCATATCCTACCACGTTTCCTGCAATTTGTCAATTCTTTCCGCCGGAAACCTTCTGCCCGGCGGATAGCGGAATCGACGATATTCACAGAGAATTCATTGACAGAATTGTTGAAGGTATGGTATAATACTCCAAAGGTTTACAGTTGTCGCCGACTCGGCACGGGTGAGGAGACAACAGACGGGGGTGGATCGCAAGATGGCTTTTTTCCAAAAGCACGATCCTTCGGAGTCCGGGGGAAATCTGGCCCCGGTTTGTTCCGTCTGTGTTGTGACCTCGGCAAAGGGCGGGGTCGGGAAATCGACAGTCTGTGCGAATCTCGGGGCTGCTCTGGCCATGCGGGGTCTGAGCGTCCTGATGCTGGACTGCGATATGCCGAACCGCTGCCTGGATCTTCTTTTCGGGCTCTCCGAGGATGTGACATGCGGTCTCACGGATGTTCTTTCCGGAACCGTCTCCCCGGATGATGCAATCCTTTCCTGCTCGGACCGATTCGTCCTGGATCTTCTTCCGGGATTCTCCAGCTCGGGAGACGAAACGGCTTCCTGCTACGAGAAGGTTTACGACCTGCTGCTCTCCCTGCGGCAAAAGTACTACGATGTCCTGCTGGTGGATATGCCTGGCGGGAGCTTGGATTTATTGGCCAAGGTGGCGAAAGGTGCGGACCGGGCTTTGATCGTATCAACGGAGCAGAGCACGGCGATTCGCTCGGCCGCTAGTACCGCAAGACTGCTCTCCGATGCGGGTCTGACCGACCAGCAGCTGATTATCAACCAGTTTGTCGGAGGGAAGAATCGGCGGGAACGGCGCCAGTCGCTGATTCGGACGATTCGGATTATTGACGAAATCGGAGCGACGCTCGGCGGAATCGTTCCCTTTGATCCGACTGTCTGGAGCAAACAGAACGACGGGACCACGCTCCTCTCGGGAGCCTATGATAGAACGGTTTTTGCGGATGCCTTCCGCAATATTGCGGCTCGATTCTGCTGCGAGTCCGTCCCCCTGTTCCGGAGGAACCGCTGAGCGCACTTCACCCGGTTATGATCTCGAAAGGAGCATAGATCCGAATGGAAATAGCCCTGATTGCACATGATTCCAAAAAAGAACTGATGACGCAATTCTGTATTGCTTACTGCGGAGTGCTGTCGAAACACTCGCTCTATTCTACTTCCATCACTGCAAAGTATGTCTCGGAAGGAACGGGGCTTCAGATCGAGCGGCTGCTCCCGGGAAAGCAGGGCGGGATTCAGCAGATTACCTCCCGGATTGCCTACGATGAAATTGATATGGTGCTGTTCTTCCGCTCCACGAACCAGGCTTCGTCAAACGAGCCGGACCATGATGAGCTGGAGACGGAGCTGATTCGAATGTGTGACCTCCACAATGTTCCGATAGCTACGAACATTGCGACAGCAGAGGCCTTGATCTCTGCTTTGGACCGCGGCGATTTTGACTGGAGAAAGATCGTCAATCCCAAATCTGAATACAACCGCCGCTGAGTCAGACACCCGGGCGGTTTGGATATCAAAAAAAGGAATCGAGGTACAATGCCATGATCCAGACAAGTGTAACCAGCTACAGCTTCGGTCGTTATTTCGGCACACTCGGAGGAATCTGCGGGCTGATTGATAAAGCAGCCGAGATGGGATTCGAAGGATTCGAATTCCTGGACGGTGGCTGGGCGGATGCCGGAGAAGCCGAACTGAACAGGATTGGCGCCTACTGCAGGGAAAAGGGACTGGAACCGATCGCATTCATCGTGGGTTGCGACTTTGTCAACGGAAAATACGAGGATGAGATCGCCAAGATCAAAGAGGATGTCAACAAGGCGGCGGCGCTGGGCGTGAAGTTTCTTCGCCACGACGTAGTCAACCAGCCCCGCGGACGGAAGTTCGGGATTGGCTACGACGACGTGCTTCCGATCGTTGTTCCTGCAATCCTCGAGATTACGAAATACGCAGAGCAGAAGGGCGTTCAGACCCTCACCGAGAACCACGGCTATTTCTCTCAGGACGCCGCCCGCTTTGAAAAGCTGATCAACGCGGTCGCTCATCCGAACTTCGGCGCGCTCGTGGACATCGGCAACTTCATGTGCGCGGACGAGGATCCCTGGAAGTCCGTCGGCGTGATGGCTCCCTACGCAAAGCACGTTCATGCGAAAGACTTTTTCCTGAAGACCGGCAACGAAGGCAATCCCGGAGACGGATGGTTCCCGACCAGAGGCGGTTCGTACCTCCGCGGAACGATCATTGGACATGGTGACGCACGTGTCTGCCAGAGCATTCAGACCTTGAAGCGCGCAGACTATGACGGATTTATCACGATCGAATTTGAAGGAATGGAAGACAATCTGGTCGGTCTGGAAGACGGCCTGGAGAATCTGAAGAAGTACATTGCAATGTAAGAGGTTGCAGGGAGCAGGTGCCGATGGAATCGACACCTGTTCGCTTGCCGGTGACCCGGCGGAGGAGAGGATTGAACGAAGTCGAAACCCCTGGGAAAAATAACAACTCAAACCGGACACGGCTGTTGCGAATCGTTTTGGTTACCGCAGTGGTCCTGCTTGTTCTGGCGGGACTGTCCGGCTTGATTCAGTGGTATGAAAACTGGAAACAGACCGCTGGTACGGTATGGTTCTCCGTGGAGACGGATGACTATGTCTTTGCTCCCGCTGATTATGAGGAGGACATTTACACGGACGACGAGTACCTCGCTCTGGACCGGGAGATTCATTACAAATCCGGAGGGCTGATTCTTTCCATTCTTCTGGACGAAGACGGAACCGGATACGGAAAGGGCTTCTGCTTCTTCCAGACCTTCTTCCGGGCAATACTGGACGGTGACTACTCTGCATATCTGTCCTGCTTCGCGAAGGACTACGCGGATCTCGAGAACAACGTAGCGCTTCCAAAGAAAGCGTTTACCCCTCAGAAGCTGTATGACATTTCTCTCGATTACCGGGAAGGGGATACCGTTATTCTTTCAGAGAGCGAGTCGCGTTCTTACTATGTCATCAAATACAAGATCAAGGACAACAACGGAACCTTTCGCAAAGATATCGAGTCGGACGAAATTCGTCCGCTTCTGGCGGAGCTGACGGAGATCAACGGAGAGCTTTCGATTACCCGGATGGTCTTTTTCGTGGATAACTGAGAAGAACATTCCGGATTCGTTCTGCCATGCGTCTGCGGCTCGCCCGCGGACGTTTCAGAAAGGCGACGCCCAACTGCACAAGCAAGGAGGAAATGCTCGAAATGTATGATTACCGGTTTTTGATTATGTGGGCGGTACTCCTGATTATCGCGATCGTTGCGGAGACGATTACCCAGGAACTGGTCGCGATCTGGTTCATGCCCGCCATCGTAATCAACTGCATCCTCGCTTATTTTCAGGTCGATCTTTATATCCAGATCATCGTTTTCATTTTTCTGTCCGCTGTTCTTCTGATCACGACGCGCCGTTGGACAAAAAGGATTATTTCTCCCGGGAAGCAGCCTACCAATGCGGACCGGGTGATCGGGGAGAAGGGTACGGTCGTCCAGCGGATTTCCGCTTTGGACGCAACCGGGCAGGTGAAGGTTCTTGGGCAGATCTGGTCCGCACGCGCCGAAGATCCTTCCTCCATTCTGGAAGAAGACACCGTGGTTTGTGTCAGCGGAATCGAAGGGGTTCACGTTGTCGTTCGACCGTACGCGGAAATCAGCTCCTGAACCTTTCAGACCCAGGTTTTCGATAACAATTGATTTCACGGAGGTGGCATTATGGAATTCATTATTCCCGGCATTATCATTGTTGTTTTACTGATTATTGTCTCCAATCTTCACATCGTGCAGCAGGCGCATGCCTTCGTTGTGGAACGCCTGGGAACGTTCCGTGCCGTTTGGCAGACGGGAATTCACATTTCCTTTCCTTTTCTGGACCGGATAGTGAAAAAGGTATCCTTGATGGAGCAGGTTGCCGACTTCCCGCCTCAGCCCGTTATCACGAAAGATAACGTCAAGATGCAGATTGACACGGTCGTATTCTACCAGATCACGGACTGCAAACTTTTCACCTACGGGGTGCAGAATCCCATGGCAGCGATTGAAAATCTGACTGCCACCACCCTTCGTAATATCATCGGGGAGCTCGAACTGGACTCTACGCTCACGTCCCGCGATCTGATCAACACTAGAATGCGTGCGATTCTGGACGAAGCAACGGATCCCTGGGGGATTAAAGTGAACCGCGTCGAGCTGAAGAACATCATGCCTCCGAAGGAAATCCAGGAAGCCATGGAGAAACAGATGAAGGCGGAACGCGAAAGAAGAGAGCAGATCCTGCGCGCAGAAGGCGAAAAGAACTCCGCCATCCTCGTCGCGGAAGGCCGCAAGCAGGCGATGATTCTCGAGGCGGAAGCAAAGAAAGAAGCCGCCATTCTTCAGGCGGACGCGGAACGCGAAGCCAGAATCCGGAAGGCGGAAGGTGAAGCCGCCGCGATCCTGAAGGTTCAGGAAGCGACCGCGGAAGGAATCCGCAAGATCAATGAGTCCCAGCCCGGGGAAGGTGTTCTTGCCATTAAGTCTCTGGAAACGATGGAAAAGATGGCTGACGGCAAGGCAACGAAAATCATTGTCCCGAGCAATCTCCAGTCGCTGGCAGGACTCGCGGTCAGCGCGTCCGAACTGCTGAAGAGTGCTTCTCCTGAGGCTGAAAATTAAACACGCGCCATGCTTTCAAAAAGCAGGCCTCACTTCCGGCAGTACAGTCGGAAGTGAGGCCGTATTCTTTTGGTGCGCCCGGCGGCGCACGTTTCTAACGGGTGAAAGTCCCGAATCTGCCCGGTAGCGGGAAGGATATAGCCGAAGGCAAGGGTGTCTACTGCGAAGTAGAATCTGAAGGAAGCCGGATGTTGGGGAAAACCACGGGCAAATCTCTGGCCTGAC
>JAGAFM010000066.1 GCA_017612655.1 Clostridia bacterium
AGACGACCATTCTCGGAGAAATGTCGACGAAGTCGATCCGGTCTGCGGGTACTTCGACGACGTCCGCCTTGTCGCGGGCGATGATACGGTCCTTGACGAAGTGTCCCTGCTCGTCGATCTGAACCTTAGCCGCAGCGATAATGTATTTGTCTTCCTGATCCGCGGTCAGGTAAACGACGTCGTCAGTCACGACGTGCGGGGTCACAGACTTGTCGACGCGGCGGTAGGGAGCTTCGATGAATCCGTATTCGTTGATCCGAGCAAATGTGGCAAGGGAGGAAATCAGACCGATGTTGGGGCCTTCGGGAGATTCGACGGGACAGATTCTTCCGTAATGCGTATAGTGGACGTCACGGACGTCGAAAGACGCACGGTCTCTGGAAAGACCTCCCGGTCCGAGAGCGGAGAGACGGCGCTTGTGCGTCAGTTCCGCGAGCGGATTGGCCTGATCCATGAACTGGGACAGCGGGGAGGATCCGAAGAACTCCCGGATTGCGGTCACGATCGGACGGATGTTGATCAGAGAAACCGGGGTGAGGTTTTCGGAATCCGTCGTGGTCATCCGTTCCTTGATCGTCTTGTCCATGCGGGAGAAGCCTATCCGCATCTGGTTCTGGAGGAGTTCTCCGACGCAGCGAAGACGCCGGTTCCCCAGGTGGTCGATGTCATCGGTCACGCCGATGTTGTAGTAAAGTCCCACAATGTAGTTGATGGAGGAGAAAATGTCATCCTTCGTGACATACATGGGAGACAGTTCGTCGCGGCGCTGGGCGCACAGTTCCTTGACAGCATCCGGATCGCCTTCGCACGCCTCGATGATCTCCTGGAGAACGCTGGTCCGGACTTTTCCGCGGATTCCGGCTTCCTCCAGACTGTATCCGAGGACGGTTTCCGGGGGAATGGTACCGTTTCCGAATACCTTGAATTCGCTTCCGTCCGGAAGCAGGATGAAGGCCTCGTTGACCCCTGCGCGTTCCACCGCGGTTCCGTCTTCGTCGGACAGAACCGTGCCTTCCGGAAAGAGCAGTTCTCCGGTCACCGGGCTGATGATCGGCTTGGACAGCTTCTGACCGACCAGACGAAGGCCGATTCCGAGCTTCTTGTTGTATTTGAAACGCCCAACCGGGGCCAAGTCATAACGTTTGGGATCGAAGAAGAGGTTGTTGATGAGCAGTTCCGCGGATTCGACCAGCGGGGGCTCTCCCGGACGCAGCTTCTTATAGATCTCCTTGAGAGCTTCTTCCCGGGCGGAAGTCCGGTTGAGATCGGCGAGCTCCTGCATGCCGTCTTTCTCAATGGTCTCGTTAATGACGGGATTGTCGCCGAAATAGGTCTTAATCTCGGTTTCCGTTCCGATACCGAGGGCGCGGATCAGAATGGTTGCCGGGATTTTTCTTGTCTTGTCGATCCGGACGTATAGAATGTCGTTCGCGTCCGTCTCATACTCCAGCCAGGCACCGCGGTAGGGTATGACCTGCCCGGTGAAAATCCGCTTGCCGGACTTGTCGGGTGCGGTATCGAAATACACGCCGGGAGAACGGACGATCTGCGAAACGATAACCCGCTCCGCCCCGTTGATGATGAACGTACCGTTGTCGGTCATCAGCGGGAAGTCGCCCATGTAGATCGGGGCGGTGTTGATTTCACCGGTGAGCCGGTTGGTCAGGCGGACGGTGACGCGGAGCGGAGCGGCATAGTTGACGTCCCGTTCCTTGCATTCCTCCACCGGATACTTCGGATGCTCTTTGTCCAGCGTGAAATCCGTGAATTCGATTGCCAGGTTTCCGGAATAATCCGTGATGGGAGAGACGTCGCGGAGCACCTCGGCCATGCCTTTGCTGAGGAAGTTTTCATAGGATTTTTTCTGAACTTCGATCAGATTCGGCGTGTCCAGCGCTTCGTGGATCTTCTGGAAACTCAGTCGGACAGTTTTTCCAAGCTGCCTTTGGACCATAGGAAAGAATCACCCCTTCTATAAATGGAAAGAATCTGCGCTGCCGGGGCTCCCGGACCCGCCTTTTTCGTCGTCACAAAAATGTTACAACTGGCGGAAAAACGATCGGAAGCGCAAACCACCCCATATTAAACAATCGTCATATTCTACCACAGCCGGGGAGGCTGTGTCAAGGCCTTTTTTTCGCTTTTTTCCGGTTTTTGAGGCGCTGTCGGAAACCGGGGAGGAAACGGGGTGCGGAACCCGAAGAGGTCCGGGCGCGGAGGACCGTTTCCCCTGACGGGACGAACCGAAAGTTTTCCTCCAAAGGTTCTTGTATTTCGCGCCATTTTCTGCTATAATAGAAAATGGATAAGAATTGGGGTTTCGGCCGTTTTTGTTCGGCCCCGGCCCCTTCAGAACAAGGAGCGGAAACGATGGGAGCAAAAGAACGGTTTGTCGAAATTTACCGGGAGAAGATCAAGCGGGAAGGCAGCGAGAAGCTGCTGGATTTCCTCCTGTCTCCGGGAAGCGATTTTTTCACCGCGCCCGCGAGCACCCGGTTTCACGGCGCCCACGAGGGAGGGCTCTGCGAGCACTCCCTGAATGTCTACGACTGCCTCACGGATTATCTGGCGCGTCCCCGCGTCTGTTCGGAATACGGACTTTCCTGTTCCGAGGAAACCGTCGCCGTAGTCGCGCTTTTGCACGATATCTGCAAAATCAACTGCTATAAACCGTCCTTCCGCAACGTCAAGGACGAGAAGGGTGTCTGGCAGCGCGTTCCGACCTATGAATGGGACGACACGCTCCCATACGGACACGGGGAGAAATCGGTTTATATCCTGTCCGGGTTCATGCGTCTGAGCCGGGACGAGGCCCTCGCCATCCGGTTCCATATGGGTTTTTCCGAAACGGAAAAAATCAATCTGGTCAGCGACGCGTTCCACCGGTTTCCGCTTGCCTTTGCCCTTCATACCGCGGACATGGAAGCCACTATATTCCTGGAGAAAGACTGATCTCTGCCAGCCCGGCGATCCTTCGGTCAAGGAGGCACGACAATGAGAACGATTCTGACACCAG
>JAGAFM010000067.1 GCA_017612655.1 Clostridia bacterium
ATGAGCTGAAGATAATCGATTACGACAAAAGACAGGTTCTTGATTCGGCGGAGTTTGGCTTTCATGGAGGTAACAGTGATGTTGGGGGTGTCGTCGATGTAAATGTCGCAGCCGGAGAGGATTCCGGAGGCGCTGGCCAGTTTTGCCCAGTCCTCGTCGTCGAGCTGACCGGTCCGCATTTTGTAGGAATCAATCAGCGCCTCGGAACAGAGCATGCGGTTCACCAGCTGCTCATTCGACATTTCCAGAGAGAAAACGCAGACGGCCCGTTTGTTTCCGCCCTTCGGAGAATTTCTCGCGACATTGGAGGCGATATTCAGAGCAAAAGAGGTTTTGCCCATTCCGGGACGCGCTCCCACCAGAATCAGGTCGCTTTTGCCCATCCCGACCAGGATCCGGTCGAGAGAAGAAAATCCTGTTTTGACGCCGGTGAGAGATTCCGGATCTTCCGCAAGCACTTTCAGATGGTCATAGGTCTTCAGGATGAGATCACGGATATGGACGAAGCCCTTGGTCTGTGTGTGGTCCGCAATGTCGTAGATCGTCCGCTCCGCATTGTCCAGAACCACGCTGACCTCTCCCTGCGCGGAGTAGGCGGATTCCGCTATGGACTCGGAGGCCTCGATCAGTTTCCTGAGAATGCTCTTTTCCTTGACGATCCTTGCGTAATCTCCGACATTCCGTGCCGAAGGAACGGTATCCGCGATCAGCTTGATATAGCGTTTCGCTTTCTCTTCATCGTAAATGTTTCTGGCAACAATGGTGTTGAGAAGTGTGACCACATCAATCTGTTTGCTTTCCAGAAACAGTTCGTGCATCGCCGAAAAAATCCGGGCATGCTCCGGCACGTAAAAGTCTTCTTCGTGGAGAATTCCGGCAATGTCGTTGATACACTCCGGGTTGATCAGAACAGAGCCGAGCACGGATTGCTCCGCTTCCAGAGAGTAGGGGATTCTGCGGGCAACGAGATCCGTATTGAGATTATCTGCCATTTCCTTTACTTATTCTCCGTTACGATGAGTTGAATGGAAGCGCTGACGTCCTGATACAGTTTCACGTCCACGGCGTGCGGACCGAAGGATTTGATCGGGGTGTCGATTTGAATCTTCTTTTTGTCAACGGTAATCTGATGCTGCTGCTCCAGAGCGTCGGCAATGTCCTTTGCCGTAATGGAGCCGTAGAACTTCCCGTCCTGGCCGGCGGCTGTGTGCAGGACGACTACGCACGCCTTTAAACGCTCCGCCGTCTCTTCCGCTGCCTTTTTCTCCGTTGCGATCCGATGAAGACGTGCTTCCTCCTTGGTCTTCAGATCGGCCATAACCCCGGCGTCCGCGACTGCCGCCAGCTTCTTCGGAAACAGATAGTTCCGGGCGTATCCGTCGGAGACATTGATGATGTCCCCTTTCTTTCCCTGTGCGCGGACGTCCTGTAATAAAATCACTTTCATGAAAGCTACTCCTTTTCTCGTTGATGAAGGGATGAAAAACGATAGAAAACGGCTGAGATGAAACTAAAGTTTGGCCTCGTCCAGATAGGCGTCAATGGCAGCTCGGAGCTGCTCGGTTACCTTTGAAACGGGAACGCCTTTCGTCTGGGCTCCCGCTGCATCGAAATGACCGCCCCCGTTCAGGGATTCCAGAATCTGCTGAACGTTGACATTGCTTCTGGAACGACCTGAAATGAATACCGTATCTCCGACGCAGACCAGGGTAAAGGAGGCGATGACGCCGGAAACGGAAAGAAGCCGGTCGGCGGCACGTGCTGCAGCGATCCGGACATATCCGGAGCTGTCCGAGGATTCGCATTCCGCAATTGCGATTTTGTCCCGGTAGATAATGACATTGCTTCCGAACTTCATCTCGTCCTGGTAGTCTTCCAGAGAAATCTGAAAGAGCAGTTTCGCCTCCGCGGGATTTGCCCCTTCTTTGCGAAGGTAAAGGGCGGCGCTGTAGGTCCGGACACCGGTATTCCTGGTGAACTGATCCGTGTCCAGGAGCATACCCGCGAGAAGAAGGTTGGCCTCTTCTTCGGGCAGAGTGCCGAGAGGCAGCTTTTCTTCCAGCATCTCCGAAATCAGTTCGCTCGCAGAAGAGGCGGACGGATCGATATAGTTGAGAAGAGGCTGAAAGGGAAGATTTCCGGTTTTTCTGTGATGATCGATGATGACGCAGTTCTTGACGAGCGAGAAAAGCTCGGGAACCTGAAACTGGGACGGATTGGAAACGTCGCAGATGATCAGAAGGGTTCCGGTCCGGTTGTAGTCGGGCGCGGAGGCCTCGTCGATGAAAACGCCTTCATACTGCGGAAGAATCAAAAGCGGGGACAGGCAGACCCTTGCGTTCTGATCCTCGTAATTGAAAACCAGCCGGACGTCATTCTGACCGCAGGAAACGCAGAAGCGGTACATGCCCAGACAGGAACCGATGGAATCATGGTCCGTGTTTCTGTGTCCCATGATGAGGATATTGGACGCGTTACGGATCAGGTTTTCCAGCTCGTTTGCCATGACCCTGGAGCGGATTTTCGTCTTTTTCTGTGTCGCTTTCGTTTTTCCTCCGAAGAACTGAATGCCTTCTTCGGAATGGTAGGCAACCTGATCGCCTCCGCGCTGAAGCGCCTGATCAAGGGCGGCTTTGGCATCCTGTGCCTTTTCGGAGGGGGTGCGGAGGTAGTTTTCGGAAAGACACGAAAGGCCGATGGAAACGGTGACAGGCATACCGGAAGCGCCTACCCTGACCTCCCGGACATCGTTCAGAACCGAAAAGCGGTCTTCAATCAGCTTCGGAAGATTTCTGGCGGGAAAGACGGCAAGGTACCGGTTGTGTTCGCATTCCTCTATGATTCCGTTCATAGAGGTAATCCAGCTTTTCAGGATTGCATCGACATTGGCCGACGCAATGCGTTCCTGGTCCTGCATATGCTGGGAGATTTCGTCCAGGTTGTCAATGACGATGTAACCGACCACGGAATCCGCCTCTTCCGTTTTTCTCTTCAGTTCGGAGAGGTCATGGCGGTCGTTCCAGATCAGGATACAGTAGTCCAGTCCGTCCGCCGTAATCTCGTAGCCTTTGACCATGTAATCAAGCGGCGGTTCCTGCTCGTCCTGTCCGGAACGGATTCCCTTGACGGACGGAGAAGGAAGAATGCCGACAGGAAGGCCCTCGGGATCCTTCGCGGAAAGAATCTGTTCTGCCGTTGCCGTACAGTACCGATCCAGGTACTGGCCGTACAGCGCTCTTCCGGTGTGGAACAGCTCTGAAAAAGCGGGATTGTACCAGACAATCTGGTCGGACCGGTCACAAATGGCGACCGGGAGATAGCACCGATGCAGAAAATCGTAGGTGATGGTGCTGAAAGACTGAATATCCTCCCCGGAATCGGTTTTGTGAAGCTGAAAAATGCGCCAGATTAACCGGGTCAGGTAGACGGAAAGAAGGAAGAATCCCAGAACGCAGGCTCCGACAATCAGCGGAGAAGAGTCTTTCCAGACGACAAGAACGACCGACAGGATGGAAATCGACAATACTGCCCACAGAAAGGTCCAGAAGGATCTCCTGCGGTAAAAGGGGGCCGGTTTGTTTCGCTTTTGCAAGTCGGATCACCTCCTCAAACGGATTGCATGGGGTCAGGGATCAGGATGCTGGGAGCGGGCATAGTTCTTCATTCTGGTGATGAAAAAGACTTCGCCGATTCCGTCAATCAGAATCAGAAGCAGACAGAAATAGGGGGAGAGGAACAGGGCAAGAACCAGTATGATTACGGTGACGGCAAAAGACAGTCTCCTCGACACCAGTTTGGAACGGCGGACGATGGACCGGATTCCCAGTACGAACAGCCACGGAGCGATCATGGCGCAGAGGTTGATCGCTACGCCGGTAAAAACGGAAACCGACCCGGATTGAGTAAAGAGGCCGATTCCGTAAGAAAGGATAAAAAGGACGGCTGTGATCGGAGAGAGGGTCAGGAAAAACGCGGGCGGAATGATCCGGGTGCGCCGCGTGACCTTTGCGGCTCCCTGCAGGACAGAAACGGCAAGATAGCCCAGTCCCTCCATCAGGGCGCAGTAAAGACCGGGAAGAACGATTTTGACCAGATTCATCATCTGGGTAATTGTCTGGGCGTAACCCGCATAGAGCGTTTTCGCGGAATCCGGGAGCGCAGACAAGTTCTGCTCGATCGTTTGAATCAGTGAATCCCGGATCGAATCGAACCAGGAACGGTACTGAACGAGAAAGGATTCCGGCCGAAGATCAACTCCGCCTGCCGCCAGTTCCGCAGCGATGCAGAGAAGAACGGGTACCCCGAAAGACAGGGAAACGGCCAGAACCGAGAGGGTTTTGGAGGATCTCCTCATCATCAGAAACGCGAGCAGAACGCCCCCCGGAATCCAAATGAGCGAATAGAGGGAGGACAGTACGGATCCGGTTGCCAGACACGAGAGGAGAAAGCCGGGGACGGCGCAGAGAAGAGGTAACAGAGATAAATGGCAGAGGTAATAGTAGGCCAGCAGACCGACTCCGACGGAAGTGCAGATCAGACGGAAAAACAGATCGGGGAGGGTTCCTGACAGGAAGGAGGTCAGAGTCAGGGCGAAAAGGAGGAGAACCCGTCCGCCGATGGGGAGTTTCAGTGACAGGGCGAAGGCATCGCCCTGACGGGTATCTGGATGAATGCTCATGAGAGTCTCCTGAAAAGGAAGGAAATACAAGGGTTCCTCCCCATTATAGCAGATCCGGAGGGGAAAGTAAAGGAAGGATATCCCGTTTTTCGCGGAATCCGCAAAACATCCACGGAATCGTCAGCTGGTTTTCACGGAAATCCCGAACAGTGCCTCGGCATTCCTCCGGGTCAGATCGGCGACGGTATCGGGATCGGTGTGCCTCAGCTGCGCAATCTGTTCCGCGGTATACCGCAGATAGCCCGAGTGATTGATCCGTCCGCGAAAGGGAACAGGAGTCAGATACGGGGCGTCCGTTTCTATCAGCAGGCGGTCGTCCGGAATGGTGGGAACCACAGAGGCGAGTTTTTTTGCGTTTTGAAAGGTCACCACTCCGGAGAAGGAGAAAAACCATCCGAAACGGGTGAGCTCGGCTGCGGTTTCCGCACTCCCGGAGTAGCTGTGGAGGACGCCCCGGACGCCAGGATGATTCTTCAGAATCTCAGCCGTCAGCCCATGGGCGTCCCGGCTGTGAATAATGACGGGAAGACCGACCCGCTCCGCCAGCTCCAGCTGAGCCTCGAACCAGATGCGCTGGACAGGCTTTGGCACGGTGTCGTAATGAAAATCCAGACCGATTTCTCCGATTGCGATGATTTTCGGATGCTTCAGAAGAGTTTCCAGTTTCTCCAAAGTTTCCCGGACGGAAGAGCTGTCATCCCGCAGAGGACAGCTGGAAGGGTAGATGCCCGCCGCCGCATACATCGGTTCAAACCGCTCAGCCAGTTCCGCGGCAGCCCGGGAATCGTCGAGGTCGGTTCCGACATTGACGACTCCGCAGATCTCTTCCGCGAAAAGCCGGGAAAGCAGTTCGTCTCTTCCGATCCCAAGCGCGGGATCGTAAAAATGGCTGTCGTGGTAGTGGGCGTGGGAATCAAACAGAGGACGCATCATCAGTGGATTCGGGTCCCCGGGGCCATGTCGTCCGGGAGCAGTACAACCTGAATTCCGGATCCCTCTCCTCCCGCGAGAATCATTCCGAAGGAATCTTCGCCGCACAGTTTGACGGGAGCCAGGTTCGCCACGAGAAGAACTTTTTTGCCGATGAGCTGCTCGGGCCTGTAGGCTTTCGCGATTCCGGACACGACCTGTCTTCTCTCAAAGCCGAGATCAAGCTGGAGTTTTAAGAGTTTGGACGATTTCGGAATCGGTTCACAGGCGAGGACTCTGGCGCACCTGAGGTCCGTTTCGGAAAACCGTTCGAATGATAATTCCGGAAGGACGGGCGCGAACCCGGTTTTGGGGGACTCGGGAGACACGGAGAGCGCTTCATTTGCCTTGGCGCTTTCCTCCGCGTTCTGCTTCTGCTCGGATTCCATGGTCTCTATCAGCTTTTTCTCATCGATGCGCGAAAACAGAGGGGCTGCTTCTCCGACGGGATGACCGGGGAGAAGGGAACCGGGAGTCAGATCTCTCGCCTGGGTTCCCAGCTGGTTGAGAATGGATTCGGAGGCGGAAGGGAGAAACGGACCGAGAAGGACCGCGCCGAACCGGATCGTCTCAAGCAGATTGTATAGAACGGTTCCGAGACGGTCTTTCTTCTCCGGATCCTTAGCCAGAACCCACGGCATGGTCTCGTCGATATACTTGTTGGCTCTTCCGAACAGGGAGAAGAGAGCGTTTTCCGCATCGGAGACGTGATAAGTGTCCATGGATTGAAAAACGGTTTCGCAGGTCGTCCGGGAAAATGCGGCGAGTTCCTCATCGACGGCTTCCTTTTCGGAGGGGGCCGGAATGACGCCGCCGAAGTATTTCTGCGTCATTGCGAGCGTTCTGCTGACAAGATTGCCGAGATTGTTTGCCAGATCGGCATTGTAGCGTTTCGCCAGATTCTCCAGCGTGATATTCCCGTCGGAGGAATAGGGCATTTCGGAAAGACAGTAGTGACGGACGCCGTCGACGCCGAACAGCTGGACCAGCTGATCCGCGTAAAGGACGTTTCCTTTTGACTTTGACATCTTGTCGTTGCCGAACAGAAACCAGGGATGACCGAAGATTTTTTTCGGAAGCGGCTCTCCCAGGGCCATCAGAAAAATCGGCCAGTAAATCGAGTGGAAGCGCATGATGTCTTTTCCGATGACATGAACATCGGCCGGCCAGTATTTTTTGTACAGATCTCCGGATCCGTCGACGTCATATCCGAGTGCGGTAATATAGTTTGAAAGAGCGTCAACCCAGACGTAAACCACGTGCTTTTCGTCAAACGTCACGGGAATCCCCCATTGAAAGGAGGTGCGGGAAACGCAGAGATCCTGAAGACCCGGCTTAATGAAATTGTTGATCATTTCCTTTTTCCGGGCCTCGGGCTCTATGAAGCCGGGATGCGTCTCGATGTACTCGAGGAGGCGATCCTGGTATGCGCTCATCCGGAAGAAGTATGCCTCTTCTTTTTTGCGCTGCATCGGGGCTCCGCAGTCCGGACACTTCCCGCCCGCGGCCTGCGTTTCCGTATAGAAGGATTCGCAGGGGACGCAGTACCAACCCTCATATTCGTTTTTGTAGATGTCACCCTGGTCGTAGAAGCGCTTGAAGATCTTCTGAACCGCTTTGACGTGCTGTTCATCCGTGGTCCGGATAAAATGATCGTAGCGGCAGTTCATCAGGTCCCAGAGTTTCCGGATTTCGGCGGATACGCCGTCCACATATGCCTGCGGGGTGATCCCCGCTTTTTTCGCGTAGTCTTCAATTTTTTCGCCGTGCTCGTCCGTCCCTGTCAGAAAAAATACGTCGTATCCCTGCAGTTTGCGGAATCTGGCGACCGCGTCCGTCATGATGATTTCATAGGTGTTGCCGATATGGGGCTTCCGGGATGCGTACGCAATCGCGGTTGTGATATAGAATTTTTCTCCCTTGTGGGAAGTCTGTTCATTCATGTTGAAAATCCTCCTGATTTGTTCAAGAAATGCGCCCGCGGTCAGCGGATGCGCTCCCCAGCCTGCCAGATTCCCCGGATTTCGTAGTTCTCCGGATCGATGAGAAGCAGGTCGGCGTGTTTGCCGACGGAGATGGAACCGACTTTCCGGTCTATGTGAAGCATGCGGGCTGGAAGGATGGTCGCACAGGGGATGGCCTGCTCAAAAGAGATCCCGGCGAACCGCATGAGATTCCGGACGGCGGTATAGAGGGTGATGGTGGATCCCGCAATCGCCCCTTCAACATTAACGGCTTTTCCGTTCCGGACGAAAACCTTCTCCCCGGCAATGCTGTATTCCCCGTCTTCACACCCGGTCGCACTCATGGAATCGGTAATCAGAACCAGGTGATCGGGCTGTTTGCTGCGGTAGGTCAGACTGACGATGGCGGGGTGCAGATGGAAACCGTCCGCAATAATCTCGCAGTAGACGGAATCGGTCAGAAACGCCGCCGTCACGGATCCCGGAGAACGGTGATGAATCGGAGCCAGCGCGTTGAAGGTATGGGTGGTTGCGGTCACGCCCCATTCAAACGCACGGATCGCTTCGTCGTATCCCGCGTCCGAATGCCCCAGGGAGACCGTGGCGCCTCGCTCGATCGCCTTTCTGACGAAAGCTTCTCCGTTGTCCATTTCGGGCGCGCAGGTCAGATGTACGGTAAGCGGCTGCATTCGGTCCAGCAGAATCTCCAGTTCCTCGACGTCCAGCGGATGGAGAAGATGGGTCGCATGCGCTCCGCGTCTTTTTTCGCTTAAATATCTTCCTTCCAGATGGATCCCCTCGAATCCTGCTTCCTTGACACGGTCGATTGCCGTGAGAATCTGGGAGAAGGGGGCGGAGGCGATCGTCGGGAACAGGGTCGTCGTTCCGTCCATCGCATAAGATTTGCGCATCTGTATCATCTGATCCGTGGTGGCGGAATCGAAGTCGAATGAGATCCTTCCGTGAGTGTGGGCGTCAACCAGACCGGGCACGAGATACTGTCCGCCGGCGTTCACCACTTCTCCTCTTTCATCCTGAGAGTCTGTTTTTACAATCCATCCGTCTTCAACCGTTACGGTTCCCGGAACAAATTTTCTCTGCTCGGTCCGGTAGACGAGAGCATTCACAATCGTTAACATGATGTTTCCTCCGCGAAAAATGGTTTATTATCGGTAATCGGGACGTGTCGCAAGGATGTCCCGGTACATTCGGTAGAAGGATTCATACCGATCCTCGTCCAGCGCGTCTCGGATTTTTTGCATGAGATCGTTATAGAAGAACAGGTTGTGCAGAACGCCGAGGCGCATCCCGAGAATCTCCTTTGCCTTGAACAGGTGACGGATGTAGGCGCGGCTGTAGTTCCGGCAGGCAGGGCATCCGCACGTTTCGTCAATCGGGCGCGCATCGCGCTCAAATTTGTTGTTGAGAATGTTCATCGTTCCGTGCCAGGTGAAAAGATACCCGTGGCGTGCATTTCTGGAAGGCATGACGCAGTCGAAGAAATCAACGCCCCGGTAGACGCCCTCCACAATGTTCAGAGGAGTCCCGACACCCATCAGATACCGGGGTTTTCCTCGGGGCATGACCGGATTCAACTCTTCCAGAATTTCATACATGACCTCGGTCGGCTCGCCGACAGCGAGTCCTCCGATCGCGTAACCGGGAAGATCCAGCTGGGCAATTTCTTCCATGTGTGCTCTTCGGAGATCCGGATAAGTCCCGCCCTGATTGATTCCGAAGAGGATCTGATCCGGGTTCACCGTTCCGGGGAGTTCATTCAGACGATCCAGTTCCGTTTTGCACCGGTAGAGCCAGCGGGTTGTCCTTCCTATGGAGTTTCTCACATAGGGATAGGGACTGGGATTGGGAACGCATTCATCGAACGCCATGGCAATGGTAGAACCCAGGGCCGATTGGATCCGCATGCTTTCCTCTGGCCCCATAAAGATGTGCTTTCCGTCGATGTGGGACTGGAAATGAACGCCTTCTTCCGAGATCTTTCTGAGCTTCGCGAGCGAAAAGACCTGAAAACCTCCGCTGTCCGTCAGAACCGGACGGTCCCAGTGAAAGAACCGTCGGATCCCCCCGAGGGATCGGATAACGTCTTCTCCCGGACGAACGTGAAGATGGTAGGTGTTGGACAGTTCCACCTGGCAACCGACATCGAGAAGGTCGAGGGTGGAGATGCCGCCTTTGATAGCTGCGGAAGTTCCGACATTCATGAAAACGGGGGTTTCAATGGTGCCGTGCACCGTATGAAAACGTCCTCTTCTGGCATTTCCCTCGGTTTTGATCAGTTCGAAAAAGGGTTGGAACATCTGTGTATGCCTTTCGTTATGGATCATGTTCTTCCGAATTGACGTTCCAGAAGACTCTTCGTGGCGGTAAAGCAGACCGGACGCCCGTGGGGGCAGTACCGGATTGCGGGATCGGACAGAACACGGTCGCAGATCCAGCGGAGATTGTCTTCGGAATCGTTTCGTCCGGCTTTGACGGCCGCCTTGCAGGATGCCTGAAACAGTGCGCGCTCAAACCGGATTTCCCGCGTCAGTCTTGCGTTCCCGGTGTTGTCGGACAGTCCGCTGCATGCCTCGAGAAACGCGTCCGTTGCGGAGTCGGGCTCCAAAAACGAGGGAATCTGTTCCAGAGAGAGCACGTTTGCCTGTATGGAGAAGGAGTAGCCTGCTTCTTCCAGCTCGTGCCTGAAATCCTGAACGGTCGAGAGTTCCTCGGGGGTCAGCGTGATTTCCACGGGGATCAGAAGAAGCTGCGGGGGCTGCTCTTCCTGTTTCGAGGCTTTTTTGAACTCCTCAAAGAGAATGCGCTCGTGCGCCGCGTGTTTATCGATCAGGTATACCGTGTCGGCGCTCTCCGCAATCAGATAGCACTGGAACAGTTCTCCGACATAACGGTAGGAAGCAACTTCTTCCGAAGCGGGAGAAATCTCTTTCGGGGGCTGAGCGGGCGAAGGCGAGGGAGGCGTCGGCATTTCGGAGGAAGTCTCCCCGGAACCTTTGCGGTTCTCCGGCCCGTGAGAGGCCGGAAGGGAAGCGTCTTCGAAGAGATCTTCCTTTACAACCGTTTCGGAAAGGACGGGCTTTGGGGGTTCCGCTCTGCGGGAAACAGGGGGCGGAGCGGAAACGGTCTGCTGCGATTCCAGAAGTCCGGCGGTTTGAAGAAGCGACGCTTCCGACAGAGTCCGGTAAGAATCCTTTCTGGGGACCGCCGGCTCACCGCCCCTGCCTTCTTTGCCCGGAGAAAGTGCGCGCACGGTTTCCAGCTGGTCGATCCGGGCTTTCTGGGCCAGATTGAATTCCGGCCTGGTCAAACGGGTTTCCAGAAGGCCGCGAACGGCATAGTAAACCGCGTCAAACACCTTCCGCTCATCCGAAAACTTGACTTCCAGCTTGGCGGGGTGCACATTGACATCCACCGCGGCCGGGTTGATTTTGAGATAGAGAACCGCGCAGGGAAACTTCTCCGCGGGGATAAAGGTGGAAAAAGCCTGCTCGAGCGCAGCGGAGATTGTTTTCGAGCGGATCGAGCGTCCGTTCAGAAAGAAGAACTGGTAATTCCGGTTTCCCCTGACGCATTCCGGCGTGCCGATGAAACCGTTGACGGAGATCCCGTCAAATCCTCCGTGAATTTCCGCGGTTTTTCTGGAGAATTCTCTTCCCAGGACCGCGTAGACCGCGCTTTCCCTCTTGCCGTCGCCGTTGGTGAGAAAACGGAGTTCTCCGTCACAAAGGAACCGGAAAGAGATATCCGGATGCGAGAGGGCGATCTTTTCAACCACGGAAGCGGTCAAACCGGTTTCCGCTCCATCCCGCTTCAGAAACTTCAGCCTGGCGGGCGTGTTGTAAAACAGTTCCTCCACAATGATCGTGGTGCCGTCCGGACACCCTGCCTCTTCGAGTGACCGGATCACTCCGCCGTGGGCTGTCAGGGAGGTCCCGGTCGGATCTTCCTTCCGCTTGGTCAGAATCCGGACCTTCGATACGGCTGAAATCGCGGCGAGCGCTTCTCCTCGGAACCCGAGAGTCTCAATGCAGCCGAGATCCTCTTCGCCTTTGATTTTGCTGGTCGCGTGGCGCTTCAGTGCGACGGGGACGTCGTCTTTCGCAATTCCGCATCCGTTGTCCGTAACACGGATAAAAGAAACTCCGCCCCTTTTGATTTCCGCGGTAATGGCGGTCGCGCCGGAGTCGATGGCGTTCTCCAGCAGCTCCTTGACGGCGGAGGCGGGACGGTCAACGACCTCGCCTGCCGCGATCAGATCGGCAGTATGCGCATCCAGAATATGAATGGTTCCCATACGTTTTTCGCAAATCCTATCTTATTCGACGATTTTCTTGAGTTCGGACAGAAAAGTCAGTGCCGAGATGGGGGTCATGGTATTGATGTCGAGTTCGGTCAGCCTCCGGCGGATCTCGCTGCTCTCAAACGATTCGGAAGCGGCGTCGATATCCAGTGAGAACTGATCCTCGTCGATCGGGGTGATTTTCTTCTTCTGCCTGACGTCGACCGCTTTCCCTTCATTCAGGAGGGAAAGGATTTTTTTCGCCCGCTGGATGACTTCGCTCGGGATTCCCGCCAGTTTTGCCACTTCCACGCCGTAGCTTTCATCGGTCGGCCCCGGAATGATTTTCCGGAGGAAGATGATATCGTCTCCCCGCTTTTTCGCCGCAATGTGATAATTGATCACGCCGCCGGTCTGAGATTCGATTTCCGTGAGTTCGTGGTAGTGGGTTGCGAACATGGTCTTTGCCCCGACCTTCGGACTGAGCGTATACTCCAGGACGGCTCGCGCGATGGCCATTCCGTCATAGGTGGAGGTCCCGCGGCCGATTTCGTCGAAGACAATCAGACTTTTGGCGGTTGCGTGTTTCAGAATGGACGCCACCTCCGTCATCTCCAGCATGAAGGTGGACTGACCGGAAGCCAGATCGTCCGAGGCACCGACCCGGGTGAACACCCGGTCGAGGACGCCGATCCGTGCGTCCTTCGCGGGGACGAACGATCCGATCTGCGCCATGATGCAGATCAGGGCTACCTGCCTCATATAGGTGGATTTTCCGGCCATGTTCGGTCCGGTGATCAGCATCATTCTCCTGGTGTCACAGTCCAGGCTGGTGTCGTTCGGAACGAAGAACGAGTCTCCGGAAAACCGCTCCACGACAGGGTGCCTTCCGTCTCTGATTTCGATCCGGTCCCCTTCGTCGATGTCCGGACAGGTGTATCCGTTCCGGACCGCGACTTCGGCCAGGGAGAGGTAGGTGTCCAACTGTGCGAGACAGACTGCGGTTTTCTGAATTCTCGCCACGTTCTCGGCCAGAACGCCCCTCAGCTGCTGGAACAGATCATACTCGAGCGCGTATAGCTTGTCCTTCGCCCCCAGTATGGAGGATTCCATATTCTTGAGTTCCTCGGTGATATACCGTTCCGCGCCCGTCAGAGTCTGCTTCCGGATCCAGCGGTCCGGCACCAGATTCAGGTAGGAGTTTGTCACCTCGAGGTAGTATCCGAACACCTTGTTGTAGCCGATTTTGAGTTTGGGAATGCCTGTGGCGTCCCGCTCTTTCTGCTCGATTTCCTCTTTCCAGGAGTGACCGTCGTTCAGAATCGAGCGGAGACGGTCGACGTCTTCATGAAATCCGTCGCGGATAAAACCGCCTTCCCGGGAGGAAAAGGGCGGGTCCTCGCAGATGGTCCGGTCAATCTGTTCCCTTAAATCCGTCAGCTCATCCAGATCCGCGTACAGAGCGCTGAGCGCGGGCGAACCGAACCCTTTCAGGAACGCACGGAGGGACGGCAGGACAGAGAGTGTGTTGCAGATGGCGCGCACGTCCTTCGGACCGGCCGTGTTGTATACGACCCGGGTAATCAGTCGCTCCAGATCCAGAACGTCCCGGAGAAGAAGCGCCATTTCTTCCCGCTCTCTCAGGGAGCCGTACAGGTCCCTGACTGCGCCCTGACGGAACAGGATTGCCTTGGGGTCGATCAGGGGCTGTTCGATCCATTTCCGCAGCATTCTCGCGCCCATTGCGGTTTTTGTCCGGTCCAGGACCCAGAGAAGGGTCCCTTTCTTTTCTTTGCTGCGCATAGTTTCGCACAGTTCGAGATTTCTGCGGGTGCTGACGTCGATTTCCATATAGCGTCCGCCCCGGTAGACATGCAGTTTCCGCAGAGAGGAAAGATCGGTCTTCTGCGTTTCCTCCAGATACGAGAGGAGGGCTCCGACGGAAGAAATCAGCCTGGCTTCGCCGGAGGCCGACTGCCCGGACTCCGGAAAATGGGAACGGAACAGAGGATGAGAAACCGATTCGTCAAACCGGAAGGAATTCTCTTCCGAGATCATGCAGTTCAGACGGTCGGTCAGGAGGACGGAAACGGAGGAAAGGTCTTCCTTCGGACAGCTGAGGATGCATTCTTTGGGACGGTATGCCCCGATTTCATTGCACAGATATGCCTCGGAATCCGCCCCCTCCGCTTCCGTGGCATAGATGGTGCCGGTGCTGATGTCAGCAAACGCGCATCCGATCCCGCCGTCGTCGCGGCAGACGGCACAGAGGTAGTTGTTGGCGGTTTCGTCCAGCATGGAGGATTCGATCAGCGTTCCGGGGGTAATGATCCGCGTCACTTCTCTTCGGACCAGACCCTTGGCTGTGGCGGGATCCTCCATCTGTTCGCAGATGGCGACCGTATATCCTCGCTCCACGAGTTTCGCGATGTACCCTTCGCAGGAATGGAAGGGGATCCCGCACATCGGAGCCCGCTCTTCCAGACCGCAGTCTTTTCCCGTGAGAACGAGATCCAGCTCTTTCGAGACTGTTTTCGCGTCCTCGTAGAACATCTCGTAAAAATCTCCGAGGCGGAAGAAGAGAATATTGGATGGATACTGCTGCTTCAGCTCCAGATACTGCTGCATGAATGGGGTTACGGCCATTGCTCCGGCTCACCGCCCTTCGAAATGGATTTGCGGGGAAGAGGCCCGATCAGCGGCATCCGCCGCAGGTTTCACAGTTGTGTGTACAGGAGGAGGGCCGCTCTCCCGTGATTCGAAACTGAATCTGATTGTTGACGAGATTCATCAGTTCATTGACCGCTTCCTGCGCGGCCTGATACTCGATCATGACCGGCAGTCCGGAGATTTCCTGATAAAGGGAATTGACCCTTTCCTCGATTGCCCGGATGACCTCATAGTCCTTTTCCGGCTTTTTGTATTCCTCTGTCATCGCGGCGGTCTGAACCTGGTATTCCGTGATTTTGGCTTTCAGTTCCTCATCGGACTGGTAAGCCTGCTGCGCTGCGGACAGGCGGGCGATCTCTTCGGTGCCTTTGATGGCGTCTCCGAGGAGGGTGGCGTATTCCAGAATTGTTTCTTTGGGGTCCATGATTGGAATCCTTTCCGTCCCTCAGATCCGGGACAGTGTTTATTCGGAAACCGGCTCTCCGATCAGGTTGTGAGGGCAGGCTTTTGTGATGCGGACCGGGAGGATGCGTCCGGTCGGATCTTCCCCCTCGCCTGCGCGGAAGTGGACGAGTTTGCCTCCTTCCGTCCTCCCGGTATAGGTCGTGGAATCTGTTTTGCTGATTCCCTCGACAAGCACCGGAAAAACGCTGCCGACCAGATCCTGATTGCGGGAAAGAGAGATCTCTTCCTGCAGATCAAGCAGGCGTTTCATCCGTTCCCGCTTGACGGATTCGGAAACCTGTCCGTCCATTTCCGCGGCGGGCGTCCCCTGACGGGGAGAGAAAAGAAACGAGAAGACGGAATCAAACCGGACTTCACGCATGAGAGAAAGGGTACACTCGAAATCCTCCTCGGTTTCGGTCGGAAACCCTACGATGAGATCGGTGCTCAGCACGATGTCGGGAATTCTCTTGCGCAGTTTTCCAACGGTTTCCAGATAGGATCCGGATGTATAGTGACGGTTCATCGCGGCAAGGATCCGGTCGCTTCCGGACTGGACCGGAAGGTGCAGATGATGCGCGATTTTCCGCTGGGAAGCCATGACGTCAAACAGCCGTTCCGAGGCGTCCTTCGGATGGCTTGTCATAAAGTGGAGAAGGAAATCTCCCGGGACGGAGCAGATCTGCTCCAGCAGGGCGGGAAAGTCCGTCGGTTCGGGCAGATCTCTGCCGTAGGAGTTGACATTCTGACCGAGGAGGGTGATTTCCCGATATCCCTGCCCGGCCAGAGAGCGGATTTCGGCAAGGATTGCCTCCGGCGTTCTGCTTCTCTCTCTGCCCCGGACGAAGGGGACGATGCAGTAGGTGCAGAAGTTGTTGCATCCGTACATGATGCTGACGTAGGCGCTGTGTGGTGAGGAGCGCCTGACGGGGATGCCCTCCGCCAGATTCCCCGGGGAACCCGCGTCGGAGAGAAAGATCCGCTTTCCGTCGCAGAGATGACGGTACAGAATCTCAGGAAACCGGTAGAGAAAAGTGGTACCGAAGGCGATTCCGACATACGGGCAGCTGCGCCTGAATTTTTCCAGATTTTTCTCCTGCGAGACCATGCATCCGCAGACGGCAATGACGAGGGAGGGTTTCCTGTCCTTGAGATGCTTATACTGGCCCGTGATGGAGAGAGCCCTTTTCTCCGCATGCTCCCGGACTGCGCAGGTGTTGACCACAATCAGATCGGCCTGCTCGGGCTCCTCGGTCAGCCGGTATCCCATCGCTTCCGCCATCCCTGCCAGTTTCTCGCTGTCGGACTCGTTCTGCTGACAGCCGAACGTCTGAAGATAGCAGAAAACCGGCCGGTTTGTTTCGGCCTCTTTCGCGCGGACCAGTTCCGCAACGCAACGTGCATACCGCTCCTGCTCCTCCCGCTCGTCCGAACGGATCAGGCGGGGTGTGCAGGGGAGGCCGGGATCCTGTTTTTGTAATTGATTCATGGCTGAACGGTACCTTCTGACTGAAAAGGGATAGCTCCGGACCGGGTACGGTTCCGTGTATCCGGTGGGGGAGTCGGACGATCTGAAAGGGTTCTCCCTGAAAGAGAAACTCATCCATTTATTTTATCACTTTTCAGAGAAAAATGACAGAAGAAGAAATCTGAATTTACATTTTATTCATATTTTTCGGGGAGATCGAAAAGGGGAGTATTCCCCAACAGTGACTGGTCAAAAACCGATCCTGGATAGGGGCAGGCGACACGACTGAAAAAGAACGGTTGACGGCGAGTCTGGCACGTTTACAGTTTATTCACACAAAAAACATACTTTCGCGTTGAATTCAAGGGTGCGGAGCGGTAAACTATAGGCAAATTAGCAGTCTTGCCTTTTGAGTGCTAACATAAGACTCTCCCGAACAGGGAGAGAACGAAGGAGGGAAGAGTCGGGTCGCTCCGCTCGACGTCGGATATGAACGATCGTCAGCATGAACCGTTTGCTTTGACGGAACGAAAAAAAGCGATCCTCCGTGCGGTGATTGATGTTCACATCCGCATGGGGGAACCGGTTGGCTCCAAGTTCCTCCTTCAGGATCAGCAGTTTTCTCTCTCAAGTGCTACCATCAGAAACGAGATGGCGGAACTGGAGGAGATGGGGTATCTGGAACAGCCTCATACCTCTGCCGGCCGTATTCCTTCTCCTGCTGGATACCGACTGTACGTCGATTCGCTGATGACCCGTTACTCCGTGTCCAAGCAGGAAACCACCCGGGCCGCAGCCATCGCCGCGCAGAAAACGGATGCGGTGAAAAAAGTGCTGGAACAGGCTTCCAGACTGGTTACGGAGTTTACGCAGTACACCTCCCTTTACATGTACGGAGGAGAGGTTGCCGAGTCGGTTTTGCGGTTTAATTCCGTCTGGGTTGACGATGTTTCCTTCATCCTGGTGATGACCCTCTCCGACGGCTCCGTACAGTCACGCGGGGTTCAGTCTCCGATCCCTCTCGATCCGGACGGATTGAAGAGTGTGACGGAGGTTCTGAACCGGAATCTGTCGGACGTTCCGATGGAGAAGATTAACCTTCCCCTCATCCTTCGGATGGAAGAGCAGCTCGGCCGTTTCGGTCCGGTTATGTCTCCCGTTATGAAAACGGTGTACGACATCATAGGGGATCCTTCTCCTGTCGAACTGCACTTCACCGGTCTGAACCGGATCCTCCGGTATCCCGAGTTTTCGGATATTCTTCGCGTCCAGAAACTGTTCGACCTGTTTGAGTCCGAAGAGGAGATCACCAGGCTGATTCTGGATGCCGTTCCCGGCCAGGTTCAGATTGTGATCGGCAGTCAGACGGAGATACCGGGAATGGAGGGCGCAACCATGATTTTCCGCAGTTTCGCGGAGTCCGGGCATCCGATCTCCGCGATCGGACTGATCGGGCCGTCCCGGATGGAATACGCAAGATCCGTCGCACTGATCGGTCTGCTCGCGGACAACGTCGAGCGTTCGATCGGACACACGGCATAAACAAGCAGGATTCCGAGCCTCCGGCCCGCCGGCCGAAGGAGAACGGGATCGGAAGGGAGTCTTTTGATGAAAGACGAAAAGAAGAAAGCGAAGACGCAGGAAGAACCTGCGGAGGAAAAAAATACCGGAAAAGAAGAGTCTCCGGAACAGCAGGATCCGGCGGATACCATCCGAGAGCTCGAGTCCCAGCTCAAGGAAGAGAAGGAGCACGTTCTCCGAATCGCCGCCGAATACGACAACTACCGGAAACGTTCCTCCAAGGAACGGGAAGGGCTTTACGCGGAGGCCTATGCAGACGCGCTGAAGGAGATTCTTCCCGTTGTGGATAACCTTGAGCGAGCGGCAGGCTTTTCTCAGGGGGAGGAAAAACCGGACCCCGATAAGCTGGCGGAGGGCGTATCTCTGATCGTCGCCCAGTTCGCAGAAACGCTGAAGAAGATCGGAGTGGAGTCGTTCGGAAAGGCCGGTGAAGCGTTCGATCCGAATCTTCACAACGCGATCATGCATGAAGAGAACCCGGATCTCGGGGAGGGCGTCATTACGGAAGTCTTCCAGCACGGATACCGGAAGGGCGACAGAATTATCCGGTTCGCGATGGTCAAGGTCGCCAACTGAAGCAAATAATTAAAAAAATATAATCTGAGAAGTGAGGTAATTACAATGGCAAAAATTATCGGTATTGATTTGGGAACCACCAACTCCTGCGTTTCCGTTTACGAGGGCGGAGAACCGGTCGTCATTACGAACCCGGAAGGATCGAGAACCACTCCCTCCGTCGTAGCGTTCACCAAGGCCGGGGAAAGGATCGTCGGCCAGGCGGCCAAGAGACAGGCGATCACCAATCCCGACCGCACCATCATGTCCATCAAACGGCACATGGGAACCGACTACAAAGTCTCGATTGACGGAAAGAACTACACTCCGCAGGAAATCTCCGCAATGATTCTGCAGAAAATGAAGGCGGACGCGGAGGCTTATCTCGGCACGACCGTTACAGAGGCAGTCATTACCGTTCCCGCCTATTTCTCCGATGCCCAGCGTCAGGCGACTAAGGACGCAGGCAAGATTGCGGGACTGGATGTCAAGCGGATCATCAACGAGCCGACCGCGGCAGCGCTTGCCTACGGGGTTGACAAAGAGGGGATTTCCCAGAAGGTGATGATCTTCGACCTGGGCGGCGGCACCTTCGATGTTTCGATTCTGGACATCAGCGACGGCGTGTTCGAGGTGCTTTCCACGAACGGAAACACCAGGCTGGGCGGCGACGATTTCGACCAGAAAGTCATTGACTGGATTGCGGAAGAGTTCATGAAAGAAAACGGCGGAATCGATCTGCGCCGCGACAAGATGGCTCTTCAGAGGCTGAAAGAGGCGGCTGAGAAGGCAAAGATCGAGCTGTCCGGAATGATGACCGCCGAGATCAACCTTCCGTTTATCACGGCCGATGCGACCGGTCCCAAACACTTCAACGCAACGCTTTCCCGCGCAAAATTCAATGAGTTGACCGCGGACCTGGTCAAAGCGTGCGAGGTCCCTGTCAGAAATGCGCTGAACGACGCAGGACTCAAGCCCTCTGACATCGCCAGAGTCCTTCTGGTCGGCGGTTCCACGAGAATTCCCGCCGTTCAGGAGTCGGTTCAGAGAATGATGGGGAAGGAACCCTCCAAGAACATCAATCCGGATGAATGCGTCGCAATCGGAGCGGCCATTCAGGGCGGCGTTCTCGGCGGCGACGTAAAGGATCTTCTGCTTCTGGACGTCACGCCCCTCTCCCTGGGAATCGAGACGCTGGGCGGCGTCTGCACGAAGATTATCGACAGAAACACGACCATCCCCACGAAAAGTCTCAGATCTTCTCGACTGCCGCAGACGGACAGACTTCCGTGGAAATCCACGTTCTGCAGGGCGAGCGGGAGATGGCTGCGGGCAATACGACCCTCGGCAGATTCTCTCTGGACGGAATCCCGTCCGCTCCCCGCGGCGTTCCTCAGATTGAAGTTACGTTCGATATCGACGCGAACGGAATCGTGAACGTCAGCGCAACCGACAAGGGAACCGGTAAGGAACAGCATATCACCATCACCTCGTCCTCCAACATGAGCAAAGAGGATATCGACAAGGCCGTGAAAGAGGCGGAGAAGTATGCGGAAGAGGACCGGATCGCCAAGGAAGCCGTCGATACCAAGAACCAGGCCGAGAATCTGATCTTCCAGAGCGAGAAGACCATGACCGAGCTGGGCGACAAGATCGATGCCTCCGAGAAGGCGGAGATTCAGTCGGAAATCGACAGGCTGAAGGAAACCGTGAAAAACGGATCGGTGGCCGACATCAAGGCCGGAACCGAGGAGCTTCAGAAGAAGTTCTACGCGATGAGCGAGAAACTCTACAAGCAGCAGGCGGCCCAGGGCCAGCAGGATGCTCAGGGACAGGCCGGCACGCAGAACGCGGACGGCACCTATAACGCCGACTTCACGGATATGGGAAAAGAATAATTCTCCTGACAATAAAACCGGAGGGGCAGCGGTATTGCGGCTGCCCCGACGGGTTTTCCCGTTTTCGAAAAGTTTACAGATGTGACATTCGAAATCGGTTGATTGAGAGGGACGGTCCCGTTATACTGTTGAAGCGGGTCGGATCCTCGAAGACTGATCCGGCGCGGGCCGGAGAACAAAGGCCTGGGATCAGGAAAGGCACGGGTAAAGATGGCAGACTCCAAAAGGGATTATTACGAAGTACTCGGGGTACCGAAGAGTGCCGATGCCGAGGACATTAAAAAAGCATATAGGACGCTTGCAAAAAAGTATCATCCGGACATGAATCCCGGGGACAAGGACGCCGAGCAGAAGTTCAAGGAAGTGAACGAAGCGTATGCCGTCCTGTCCGACTCGGAGAAAAAAGCCCGCTACGATCAGTTCGGCTTTGCCGGGATCGATCCGAACATGGGCGCGGGCGGAGGCGGATTCGGCGGATTCGGGGGAATGGACTTCGACCTCGGGGACGTTTTCAATTCCTTCTTCGGGGGAGGCGCGGCTTCGTCCGCACGCAGAAACGCTCCGGAACGCGGTCAGGATATCCAGCTTCGGATTACGATTTCCTTTGAAGAAGCGGCGTTCGGCTGCAAAAAGGAGATTTCCTTCAACCGGATCTGCAAGTGCAAAGAATGCGGAGGAAGCGGTGCGGAGAAAGGAACGGTTCCCGAGAAGTGCAGCGCCTGCAACGGAACCGGAACGGTTCGCGTCTCCCAGAGGACAGCTTTCGGAATGTTCCAGACCAGCAGGCCCTGCGAAACATGCGGCGGAAAAGGAAAAATCATCCGTTCCCGCTGCGCGAAGTGCGGCGGTCAGGGTACCGTCCGCGAGTCCAAGAAGATGGAGGTCACAATTCCTGCCGGGTTTGACGACGGGATGATGCTCTGTCTGAGGGATCAGGGATCGGAAGGCAGGAACGGGGGAGGCCCCGGCGACGTTATTCTGACGGTCAATGTCCGGCCGCACCACATTTTTGAACGGGACGGCTACGATATCTACTGCGAGATTCCCATCACTTTCCCTGAAGCGACGCTCGGAGCCGAGATTGTCGTCCCCACGCTGGAGGGCGACATTAAGTACACGATTCCGGAAGGAACGCAGACGGGAACCGTTTTCACCGTGAAGGGAAAGGGCATCCAGAAACTGAACTCGAGAGGACGATCCGACCGCGGGGAAAAGGGAGATCTACGCTTTACGGTCACCCTTGAAGTCCCCCGCAGTCTCACGGAAAAACAGAAGCAGCTCCTCCGGGAATTCTCGGAAAGCTGCGACAAGAAAAACTACTCGAAGAAGGAAAAATTCTTCAACAAGATTTTCGGCAGCCGCTGATCATGACGGCATAACCCGGAGGTTTTATGGGCTGGACTCAACTGAAAGTGACTGGAAAAACGGAAGACAGGGAACTGATCTGCGCAGTTATGGATGTCCTGGATCCTCAGCTGATGATTGAGGATTATTCGGATATTGATATGAAGGGCGTCTACGCCGATCTGATCGACGAATCCATCGTCGAAGCGGATAAGACGGTCGTTTCCGTCAGTCTGTTTGTCCCGGAAGACCGCTCCGCCGCAGAATACGCGTCTTATCTTCACGAGCGGTTCCACTTCCTCGGAATTTCCGTCGGAATCACGTTTTCGGGCGTCGATGAGGAGGAATGGGCGACCGCCTGGCGCAGGTTCTACCATCCTTCTAAAATCGGTTCGCGGCTGGTCGTTGTTCCGACCTGGGAATCGTACTCGCCTGCTCCGGGGGAACTTGTTCTTTCCATGGATCCGGGAATGGCGTTCGGAACCGGGACGCACGAAACGACGAAACTGTGCAGCCGCCTTCTGGAAAAGAATATTCGTCCGGGCGATGCGGTTCTCGATCTGGGGACGGGCTCCGGAATCCTCGCGATCTGCGCCTCGCTTCTCGGCGCCGCGCACTGCAGCGCGTACGACATTGATCCTGTCTCGGTGTCCGTTGCGGAAGAGAACATCAGAAGAAACGGGATTTCCAACATTTCCTGCGGTGTTTCCGATCTGCTTCGGGATGTGAATGCTCAGTCCGGTCCGTTCCGGGTGATTATCGCAAACATCGTCGCAGACGTGATCAATCGGCTTGCCGACTCCATTGATCCGTTCCTGTCTTCGGACGGGGTGATGATTGCATCCGGTATTATCCGGGAACGCGGAGACGAGGTGAGAAGGAAGTATGAAGAGTCCGGCTTCCGCGTCGTGGACTGTCTTGCGGACGGAGGATGGGTGGCCTTCTCCTTTGCCAAAAAATGATAAACAGACTCCCGGGACCCTTTTCACAAAAAAGAGGTTCCGGCCTTTTTTGAGAACCGAAAAGGTAAAACTGTACAGTTTTTTTTGGATTTTTTGTAAATTTTTCTGAAACAAGCGGGGGAAACCCCGTTTTTTCACAAGAACCTCACAAAAAACTCTTTGACAAATTGGTTATTTTGCTGTATAATGTACAGAAGTTATCGGGTCATAATCGGAAGTCAGTCGGATCCGGCGCCAAATCTCATGACTGTATGGAGAGTGAGAGCACGATGCCACGTTTTTTTCTGTCGCGGACGGAGTTTGATCCGGAGAGTGGTTTTCTGACTCTTCGCGGGTCGGATGCCCATCATCTGACCGGTGTCCTTCGCATGAAAACGGGGGATCCTGTGACGGTTTCCGACATGCAGCGCACGGATTACCACTGCAGAATCACGGGGATCAGCGGAGACGGCGTACTGCTCTCCATCGAGAGCGTTCAGGCCAATATGACGGAGCCTCCTGTTTCCGTTTCCCTGTTCCAGTCTCTCCCCAAGGGAGACAAAATGGACTGGATTGTTCAGAAGTCCGTAGAACTCGGAGTAACCGAGATCGTTCCGGTGATGAGTTCCCGCTGCGTGACCCGTATCCCGCAGGAGAAGATTTCTTCCCGTACGGAGCGCTGGCAGAGAATTGCGGAAGAGTCCGGAAAACAGTGCGGGCGCGGGATTGTCCCGACCGTCCGCCAGCCGGTTTCTTTTTCCTCCGCCCTGACACTCTGCGAAACACTTGATTTTCCGGTGTTCTGTTACGAGGGGGAGGGGACGGAACCGATCTCCAGAGTATTCGATCCGATCCGTGACCGCCTCTCCGGCGGTACCATCCGCCCGACCGTGGGCGTTTTCATCGGTCCGGAGGGAGGCTACGGTCTTGATGAAGCGGAATCCGCCCGTTCTGCCGGAATCCCCTTGGCGTCTCTCGGCCGCCGGATTCTGAGGTGCGAGACCGCTCCGCTGTTCTTTCTCTCGGCACTGCAGTACGCTCTGGAACTGTCGTAATGTTCGGCTTCCCGCATTCCCCGCTTGCAGCTCATAATTTACCGGTACGTCGGAATCAGGAGGAAAAAGATGTCCACAAGGTTGTTTCTCGGTATCATCAACCAGATGAAAAAGGCGGTCGATCGCTGCATCGGCATTATCGATGAAAGCGGTGTTATCGTTTCGTGCAGTGAGTTGGAAAAGATTGGCGAGACCAGACAGGGAATCCGTGATGAACTGGCTTATTCTTCCGACGCGGTCGTCTCCGGCGGTTTCACTTACCGCCCCCTTTCCGGCAGCGAGAAAAACGATTACATCGTATTCGTCGAGGGAGAAGACAAAAAAGCGGAAGAAATCTCCATGCTGATTGCCATCTCTCTTTCCAACATCAAGAGTCTGTTTGATGAAAAATACGATAAAGCGACGCTGATCAAGAATATTCTGCTTGACAATATTCTCCCGGGCGATATCTACGTAAAGTCCAAGGAACTGCACTTTCCGACGGATGTGATGCGTGTCGCCATTCTGATCCGCTTCCTCGGGAAGACCGATATCATCCCCTATGAAGTGATTCAGAACATGTTCCCCGACAAGACAAAGGATTTTGTCGTCAGCGTCAGCGAAAGGGAAGTGGTGCTGCTCAAGGAGGTCGACCCCGACTGCGATATTCAGGAGATCGAACTGCTTGCTCAGCAGATTGCCGATACGGTTAACGCCGAATTCTTCACCAAGGTTTCGATCGGTATCGGCTCCATGGTTCCGTTTGTCCAGGAACTGGCCCGCTCCTACAAGGAAGCCCAGACGGCGATTGAGGTGGGTAAAATCTTCGATATGGAGAAGAAGATCGTCTCCTACGACAATCTCGGGATCGCCCGGCTGATCTATCAGCTTCCGATAACGCTCTGCGAGATGTTTATGCAGGAAGTGTTCAAGAACACGAGCCTTGATTCTCTGGATCGGGAGACGCTGATGACCATCCGTTGTTTCTTTGAAAACAACCTGAATGTTTCCGAAACCTCGAGAAAACTGTTTGTTCACCGGAATACTCTGGTCTATCGTCTGGACAAAATCAAGAAGATGACGGGACTCGATCTCCGTGAATTTGATCATGCAATCACCTTCCATGTCGCCTTGATGGTACAGAAATATCTGAACTCCAAGCAGGTAAAATACTGACACGCGTCCGTTCGCATAAAGGAGGGTGCGGCTGGGGTTCTGCCCCGCCTTTCCCACTCTCTTTTGAACCGAGAAAGGAGGAATGCATCGCCTCTGGCTGCCTGTGAAGAAAAAGCGTCAGAGGCGGGTTCATTCAGTATGATTGAGTTTAACGACGTTTCCAAGATTTACCCGAACGGCGTCATTGCCCTGGAGCATATCAATCTGAAGATTGACGACGGGGAATTTGTGTTTGTCGTAGGTGCGTCTGGCGCGGGAAAATCGACTCTGATGCGACTTCTTCTCCGGGAGGAGAAAGTCACAGGCGGAACGCTCCGGGTCGGGGACTACGACCTCGGAACGATGCCGAACTACAAAATCCCCTACTACCGTAGGCAGCTGGGCATGGTGTTCCAGGATTTCCGCCTTTTCGAAAAAAAGACGATTTACGAAAATGTTGCCTTTGCCATGCGAGTCATAGGGGAGCCGTCCAGCGTCATCAAGCGGCGCGTTCCGACAATCCTTTCCATCGTCGGTCTGGTCGACAAGTATAAAAGCTTTCCGACCGAACTGTCCGGCGGGGAACAGCAGCGGGTTGCTCTGGCGCGCGCTCTGGCGAACAATCCCAGAATCATCATAGCGGACGAGCCGACCGCCAATATTGATCCGAAACTCAAAATGGAAATCATGAACCTTCTTGTGAAGATCAATACAAAAGGGAAGACGGTCATCGTCGTAACCCATGAGAAGAACATCGTCGACCAGTTCCAGAAACGGGTCGTTACCATTCAGGAAGGGCACCTGGTGGATGATCGGGTAGGGGGAATGTTCCATGAAGATGTATAGTATCCCCTATTTCTTCGGGCAGACGTTCAAAGGGCTCTGGAGAAATAAACTGATGGCCCTGGCTTCTGTAATCGTGCTCTTTTCCTGCCTGGTTCTGATGGGAAGTTTCGTTCTCCTGCTCTACAATGTGAACGTGAATATCGACTCCGTCGTTCAGCTGAACGAAATCGTCGTCATCGTTGACTATAAAGCTACGGATGAGGAAGTGCAGGAGATATCGGATTCGATCTCGAAGCTTGGAAATATTGCAGAGGTTACTTTTATTTCCAAGGAGGAGGGGCTGGAATCCGAACGTTCCCGCTACGAGGAATACAGCTACCTTTTCAACGAGCTGACGGAAGACAACCCTCTTCCCGACGTCTTTACGATCCGCTACAAGGATAACAGCGAGGTTCCCAACCTGATCTACCAGCTGAAGCAGATCCCCGGTGTCAGCAAGGTGAACAACCGGATTGACATTGCCAATGATATCGAAAACATCAAAAACGGGATCAGCTTTGTCTTTATCTGGTTCCTTGCCATCCTGTTTGTCGTCAGTATTTTCGTCATCATCAATACCATTAAGCTGGGCGTTGAGATGAGAAACAAGGAAATCTCTGCCATGCGGTACATCGGGGCGACGAACTTTTTCATCACGACTCCGTTTGTGATTGAGGGTGCTGTCATTGGTCTGATTGCCTCGATTCTCGCTTTTATCGCGGAGAGATATCTCTACGAATTTGTCTATTCTGCAATCCACGAGAACTACTCCATCATTACGGTGATCCCCTTCTCTCAGGTCAGTCTTGTCCTGGGCATCGCGTTCCTCTGTGTCGGCGTTCTCGCCGGTGTGGTCGGATGCCGCATCTCTCTGAGACGGTACATGAAGATCTGATGGGCTTTCCGCGAGGGGGAAGCGTTTCCTCCCTGGCTCCCTGAAAGGAGAACAATCATGAAAAAAAGGATTATTGCCTGTATTCTCGCGATCGGTCTTGCTCTGACCGCCGCGGTAACGTACAGACTTTCGGTCGGACTGCCTGCCATGGCGGCTTCTTCCATCGATGAAGCAAAGGCCCAGCTGTCCATCCTGCAGTCTCAGTATGAGATTCTGAAAAAAAACAGCCAGAACGCGACCGAAGAATATGAAGACGCGAAAAAGAAATACGAAGAAGCAAAGGATAATGTGGAGAATGCGAAAGCGCTGAAGGAATCGGTTGATGCCCAGATTTACACTCTGCAGCAGGAAATCGACGCGGCGTTTCAGCTCCTCGAGATCTACGAGTCCGAGGTGACAAGACTCGAGGAAGACATCGCGGAAAAAGAAAAGCAGATTGAAGAGCATCAGGGGTTATTCGTTCAGAGACTTCGGCTGAATTACGAAGACAGTTTCACTTCTTACCTTGAAATCGTGCTTTCTTCCGAAAACTTTTCCGATTTTCTCTATCGTTTGGATGTAGTGGCAAGCCTGCTGGATTACGACAAGCGAGTCCTGAAGGAACTCTCCGATGCGAAAACCGCACTGGAGCAGATGAAGGAAGAAAAAATCGCCCTGCAGACCGGTCAGCAGAAAACCTATGAGTCTCTGCTGGAAAAGCAGCCTCTTCTGGAATCGAAGCTGGAGGAGTGTGAAAACGCTCTGCTGGCGTATCAGGAGGCGCAGCGCCTCGCTTTGACTGCAAAGGATGAAACCGAAGAAGCGAAGAAAGCTGCGGAAGCCGCTCAGGCCGCTGCACAGAAGCAGATCGACGACGCGGAAGAGGAACTGCGCCAGAAGATCATCGCCGAACAGGAGAGACTGCGTCTGGAGGCAGAGGAACGGGCAAGGAAAGCGGCGGAAGAGGCAAGAAAGAGGCTGGAAGAGGAAAGAAAGAGACAGGAAGCGCAGAGCGGATCGTCTTCTTCCGGTGAGCCCGCTTCCGATTCCGGCTCCACCACACAGATCCCCTACACGCCCGGAAGCATCTACGGAATTCCCGGGGACGGTTCCTACGTCGGCGGAACCATGATGTGGCCGACCCTGACTTCTTATTCGAAGATTTCCTCTTATTTCTCTTACAGAACCAATCCCGTCACCGGCGCCGCGGAGTTACACAACGGAATCGATATTCCCTGTCAGTACGGAACGCCGATCTATGCGGCCAATACCGGTACGGTTCTGATCGCTTCCCGCCACTCCAGTTACGGATACTACATCGTCATCGATCACGGCGGCGGAATCTGCACTCTGTACGCGCATAATTCCACTCTTCTGGTATCTGCCGGAGATATCGTGGGACGCGGTCAGCAGATCGCCAAGGCCGGTGCAACCGGGGTTGCTACGGGGAATCATCTGCATTTTTCCGTTCTGGTCAGCGGAAGTTTTGTCAATCCCCTGAAGGGTTACGTTTCCGTTCCTTCCTGATCCCTGCGATTTTCGCCATGTTTGAAAGGTTGGGTTTCTGATGTCCAAGAAGATTTCAATTCCTGCTGCGATTGCCTTGATTGCGCTGTGCTGCATTCTGACGTTTCAGATCACCTTTCTGACTGTTTCCAGAAAATACGAGAAGGAGACCGACCGTCAGGAGCTGTCCGCTTCCGTCTACGAAAAACTCAATTCGGTGGATGAGATCTACAGAAGCAAGTTTATCGGGGAGATCGACGAAGAACAGCTGGAAGACTATCTGATCCGGGGATATGTGGTTGGTGCGGGAGACAAGTACGCCTCCTACATGACAGCGGACGATTATGCACAGGTCCTCATGGATTACAGCGGTTCTCTGGTCGGGATCGGAGTTCATGTTGTTTTCAACGGAGATTACGGAGCCATTGAGGTCATCTCCGTCGTAAAAGACTCCCCGGCCGAAGTGGCGGGAATGCTTCCCGGAGATCTGATTGTCTCGGTGGAGGGAGAATCGGTCTCGGATCTGGGATACTATCCGGCGATTGCCAAAGTGAAAGGGGAAGAAGGGACAGTCGTCCGCCTCACGGTTCTCCGCGGAGAGAATGCTTCGGAAACCATGAACTTTTCGATCGTCCGCGCCGTCATTGAGGATCCCAGCGTCACGTTCCGGATGTACGACTCGAAGATCGGCATCGTTGAAATCAGCCAGTTTATCAGTGAAACGGGGAAAGAAGTGAAGGACGCGGTCCAGCAGCTTCAGAATCAGGGAGCCGAGAAACTTGTGTTTGACCTCCGGTACAACCCGGGCGGTCTGCTCTCGGCAATTACGGAAACGCTGGATTTCCTCCTTCCCGAGGGCCCGATTGTCAGGATCTATGACAGAGACAACAACGAAAACGTTTACTATTCGGATGCGTCGGAGGTGGATCTCCCGATCTGTATTCTGGTCAACGGAAGCACGGCAAGCGCTGCGGAACTTTTTACCTCGGCGCTGCGGGATTACAATAAAGCAACGGTTATCGGAACCACCACCTACGGGAAGGGAACGGTTCAGTATCTGACCGTCTTTTCGGACGGCTCCGCTCTTTATTATTCCGGAGCTCTCTACAGTCCTCCTTTTTCTGACAATTTCGAAGGAGTCGGGATCGTTCCGGATGTCGTTGTCGAACCCGACGAAGTGATGCAGTCAAAAAACTTTTACAAGTTGACGGACGAGGAAGACAATCAGCTTCAGGCGGCCATCAAACATCTGAACAGCAACTGAGACCCGTTATCCGGCGGACGGCCGGCAAGAATAGAAAATCCGAAGAAAGAACGTACAGAATGGGGAAAATGAACATGCCTGAAGGAACAAAATCCATCAATGTCACGGAAGAAGGCCTGAAAAAGCTTCAGGACGAACTGAACTATCTGATCAGCGTCAGACGTCCAGAAGTTTCCAAAAATATCGGAATCGCGCGGGGATACGGCGACCTCTCCGAAAACAGCGAATACGATGAGGCAAAGAACGAGCAGGCCAAGGTCGAGGCGCAGATCGCCAGCCTGGAAGAAACGCTGAAGCACGTTCAGCTGGTCACAGATACCCCCAAGAGCGGAATCAACATCGGGAGCAAAGTCGTCATTCGGAATCTGGATACGGATGAAGAAGAAACGTATCTTCTGGTCGGTTCCAACGAAGCGGATGCTCTTGAGAATAAAATCTCCGATCAGGGACCGTTCGGCCGCGCCATGATAGGCGCCAAGGTCGGGGACAAGCTGGAGATCCCGATTCCCGCGGGAACGCTTCGGATCCAGATTCTGTCCGTAGAAAAATGATCTGGGCATCGGAAGATCTGGACCAGTCGGATCCTTCTCCCGCACCGGAAGGGAAGGTAGAAGGAAAGCTCTCCGATTTCTGGTTCTATCACAAGTGGAAGATCCTGATCGGGATTGCCGCCCTTGTTTTTCTGATTGTCTGTCTGGCCCAGCTGGCCGAGCGGAAAACGTACGATGCCTATCTGATGTACGTCGGTCCTGTCTACCTGGATAAGGAAACGGTCAAGGATCTGCTCGGCTCGGTCGAGACCGCTTCGGACTCTCAGAAGGAGGCATCCGGGAATCCGGCGGATTCGAATCGGGACGGTACGGTCACCCTCGATCTGAACGCGCTTGTATATCTCTCCGAAGAGCAGGTCGCGGAGCGCAGAAATGCGGGTTCTTATGTGGATCTGCAGGAGAATCAGTCTGCAAAAACTCATTTTTCCCAGATGCTGACGATAGGGGAGTATGCGATCCTTCTGCTGGATCGCTCCCTTTACGAAGAAACAGTGGACTCCGGCGCCTTTTCTCCCTGGGAAGATACGACCGGCGTCCCGCCGGAAAACGCTCTGGATTCCTATGGAATTCTGCTCTCCGAGCTGGACATCGGTTCGGAGAACGGATTCCGTCAGCTTCCGGAGGATACGGTGCTCTGCTTCCGAAAGCGCAGTTATTTCAGTTCGGTGAATTCGCATGTTCAGAAAGAAGAAATCTACGAGGCGGAACGGACATTGTTCTGCCAGTTGGTCCGATATCGGAAGGAGAGCTGACGGCTTTCCTTCTGAAATGAAAACGAGTCTGAAAAATTCCCGAAACCAAAAGGGCTTTGCTTCCGGCGGGTGCTCATAAGAAAGTTTTGATTCAGAACTGATTTGGGCATCTGTCTGACAAGGTTGGCAAAAGCAGAATCCCTGACTACTGTTTTTCTGCAGTGGTCAGGGATTTTTGTCTCTTTAGCTCAGCGCAACATGCGAGATGAACTTTATACTTTTTTACTGTTATTCAAAATACAGCATATCAGCAGTGTGATTCCACCCGAGGCAATTACAACGAGGATATCTGCAGGAGCCAGCACCAGTTTTCCTAAACCGTCAAACAGAAAGCCTTGCCCAAATCTGTACAGATTTCCGTTCAGCAAGATCATTTCACCAATATACATGAAAACCGTTACTAAAGCAGCAATTACTGCAGGAGTGACTTCTGACAGCATTTTTCTCTTTCTCAGAGTAAAAGATCCGACAAAAACACCCATTGTTATTCCGAGCAACGCAAAGAACACTGCCATCAAAACAGCCGAAAGTGGAGAGACTGTTAATTCGCCGGTGCGATAAAAAGCCGTAAAGCAAGCCCAAATACACATTCCCAGGAAGATCACAGCAGTAACAGCCTGTATGATCAGTGCCCTTTTCCTCCTGTCATCACCTGACCGGATCATCTTTGCAAAGCCATAAAAACAATTCAGCAGCGACACGATGATCACGACGGATATCAGGTAAAAGTGGATCTTGAAAGCCGGACTATAGCCGCCCAGCAGAACGTCAACGGCCTCCCACGTTCTGGTTTCAAACTGCTCCGGAGGGACATAGCACAACGACATTTGCCAGCTTTCCAGGGGAATCAATTCCTGTGTCTGCACCAGGACTTTTGTCTCCATGATTCTTTCAGTGATGAAAAATGCCGCGACAGAAACGACTGTTCCCCAAAGCAGGTCGAGTTTCCGAGAGATTCTTTGAAGCAAAGGAATCAGCAGAACACCAATAATAACAGCAACGGCGATCGGCGTATATGGAATGACATATTTAGGGTA
>JAGAFM010000068.1 GCA_017612655.1 Clostridia bacterium
CGTGGGTGCGAAACAGAATAATTCGAGAATCCGACGAACTGGGTCGGGGTGCAGAGCCTTGAGAGAGAGGGCAGGCAGCTAAAGAAGATAACTCTGGACTAAAGCAGCAGTCTGGACTTCACGTACAACGCGGACGGGATCCGCACCTCCAAGGTTTACACGAACGCCGGGAACACGACTACGCACTCCTATCTGCTCGACGGAGCCCGGATTCTCAAGGAAACCGTCTCGGGCGCTTCCTCCTACACTCTCTACTTCTTTTATGGCGCGGCAGGGAGTGTCACGGGGCTCGAGTACAACGGAACCTCCTACTATTTCCAGAAGAATCTGCAGTGAGATATTATCCGAATCTGCGACACCTCTGGGAACACGGTAGTCCAGTACACCTACGACGCATGGGGCAAACTGCTCTCGACTACCGGAACCCTCGCAGGCACGCTCGAATTGAGAAATCCCTTCCGTTAACTTCTTTGTGAGAAACAGCCTATACACCGGTAATGTCTTTCTGCATGCTCCTGCGCCACCCCACCAAGCCCTCTTCCCGCCGTCTCTCCGAACCGCTTGTCTGCAGGTAAAAACGTTCCTCTGAGAGAATTCGACAACAGGAGTGATATCTGAATGATCAATCTGAATGAAACCGTTCTCGGCATCGAACTGGGATCCACAAGGATCAAGGCCGTACTCATTGACCGGGAGCACAAGCCGATCGCTTCCGGCTCCTTCGAATGGGAAAATCAGCTCCGGAGCGGAATCTGGACCTACGACATAGACGACGCGGTCGCGGGACTCCGGGCCTGCTATTCCGACCTGAAGCGTCAGGTTCAGGACCGTTACGGCGTACTGCTCACGACGGTTGCCGCAATCGGCATTTCCGGGATGATGCACGGGTACCTTCCGTTCGACCGGGAAGGGAAACTGCTCTGCCCCTTCCGCACATGGAGAAACCGGATGACCGCGGAGGCGGCCGAACGGCTTTCCGCTCTTTTTGACTTCAATATTCCTCAGCGCTGGAGCATTGCCCATCTGTATCAGGCCATGCTCCGCAGCGAGCCGCATCTGAGCAGGCTCGCGAAAATACAGACGCTTTCGGGTTATATCCACCGTCTGCTGACCGGAGAGTACGTCGTAGGACTGGACGAGGCCTCGGGCATGTTTCCCATCGATGAAAAGACGGGAGGCTTCCGTTCCGATCTGCTGGACCGGTTCGACAGTCTCGTTCGGGACGAAGGCTATTCTTTCTCCATCCGGGACGTCCTCCCTGCTCCGCTTCCCGCAGGCGCATCGGCGGGTTATCTGACGCAGGAAGGGGCGGAACTGCTCGACCCCGAGGGAGATCTTATTCCGGGGATCCCCTTTGCCGCTCCGGAGGGCGACGCCGGAACCGGCATGGTAGCAACCAATTCCGTCCGCGTCGGGACCGGAAACGTTTCGGGAGGCACTTCCGATTTCGCCATGATCGTCGTGGAGCGGCTTCCCGGCGTCCACGAGGAAATCGATATGGTCACAACCCCTTCGGGACTGCCGGTTGCCATGATTCACTGCGCAAACTGCACCTCCGACATCAACGCATGGGTGGAACTCTTCTCGGAATTTGCGGAGAAGACCGGGAATCCCGTGGAAAAGGGCGATCTCTATGAATTGCTGTTTCAGGAAGCCCTGAAGGGAGAGCCGGACTGCGGCGGACTGCTCAGCTACAACTACTATTCCGGGGAGGGGATCACGCATCTAAGCGAAGGGCGCCCCGTATTCGCACGCACTCCCGACAGCCGCATGACCCTTCCTAATTTTATGAGAAACCATCTGACTTCCGCTCTTGCAACTCTGAAAATCGGATTGGAAATACTTCTGCGTGATCAGAAGGTCCCCATTGATTCCCTCACGGCTCACGGCGGTTTCTTCAAAACCAAAGGGGTCGGTCAGCGAATCCTTTCCGCGGCGACAGGTGTTCCCGTCTCCACTTTGGAAACATCCGGAGAAGGAGGGCCGTACGGAATGGCACTGCTGGCTGCCTATCTGGCCTGGAAAACCGACGGCGAATCACTGGAAGAATATCTGGATCATAAAGTGTTCTGCTCCGCGAAACGCACCACTGTCCTTGCGGAACCGGAAGAAATCGATGGGTTCAACCGGTACGTCGACAGATACAGAAAGGCCTTCTCGGTCGAGTGCGAGGCAGTTCGGACAATAGATCTCTGATGGAATCAAAACAAATCGAGGTAAAACTATTATCGGTTTCCCTAAACTCTTTACAATTCCCTCAAAAAGGTGTATAATAACTCGGTTTTCCGGGAATCCCCGGAGCCTTGTTCCCGTTTTATATTTCATCCCAAAGAAGGAGAGGAAGATATGGAAAACAAAATCTTAGTGGAAACCTCCGCCCGCCACGTTCACCTGACAAAAGAACACCTCGAGATTCTGTTCGGCGAAGGGCATGAACTGACTGTCAAAAAGATGCTCAGCCAGCCCGGACAGTTCGCATGCGAAGAACGGGTGACGCTCGTCGGTCCGAAAAAGAGTATCGATCGAGTCTCGATTCTCGGCCCGATCCGTCCGGACACGCAGGTTGAGATTTCCTTCACCGATGCACGCTCGCTCGGAATCGATGCTCCGGTTCGGGAGTCCGGTGATATCAAGGGTTCGGCAGGATGTAAAATCGTCGGCCCCTGCGGAGAGATCGAGATCACCGAAGGGGTAATTGTCGCAAAAAGACATATTCATTTCACTCCCGAGCAGGCTGAAGCCTACGGCGTCTCCGACAAGCAGATTGTCAAGGTTGAAATCGACTCCGCCGACCGGAAAACGATCTTTGACGACGTAGTCGTCCGCGTAAAGGCGTCCTTCGACGCCGCCATGCACATCGATACGGACGAAGCCAATGCCGCATGTGCCTTCGGTACCTGCTACGGAACCATCATTCTCTAAGAAAGGATCAGAGAAAGGAGATCTCAATCATGATTCAGTATTCTCAGGCTGTTGAGGCAATGTGCACCGTTGCGAAGGGTCCGAAGCACGGTCCCGCGCCGATCCCGGAAGAAGGCCTCTGGGTTCAGGCAAAGGAGATCAAGGACATCTCCGCCTACACGCACGGTGTAGGCTGGTGCGCTCCCCAGCAGGGCGCCTGCAAACTCTCCCTGAACGTCAAGAACGGCATTATCGAGGAAGCTCTGGTGGAAACCATCGGCTGTTCCGGCATGACCCATTCCGCCGCCATGGCAGCGGAAATCCTTCCCGGCAAAACCATTCTCGAGGCGCTGAACACGGACCTCGTGTGCGACGCAATCAACACCGCGATGCGGGAACTGTTCCTCCAGATTGTCTACGGACGGAGCCAGTCCGCCTTCTCCGAAAACGGTCTGACCGTCGGCGCCGGCATGGAGGACCTCGGAAAAGGTGCCCGCTCCATGGTCGGAACGATGTACGGAACCAAGGCAAAGGGCGTCCGCTATCTTGAAATGACCGAAGGATACTGCACGAAGATGGCCCTGGACGAAGAAGATCAGGTCATCGGATACGAATATGTCAGCCTCGGCAAAATGACCGACTTCATCAAGAAGGGCGACGATCCCACGACCGCATACAACAAGTCGATCGGCCACTACGGAAGATTTTCTCCGGAAGACGGCGCTGTCCGTTACATTGATCCGCGGGTAGAATGAGGAGAGGAGGAGTAATAATGGAACTGTTTGAGAACTATGAAAGACGGGAAGCGAAAATCCTCTCCGTTCTGAAGGAATACGGAATCTCCTCCATCGAGGAGTGCCGGGACATCTGCGCCAAGGTAGGCGTGGATCCTTACACCATCACCCAGGAAACCCAGCCGATCTGCTTTGAGAACGCAAAGTGGGCCTATACGGTCGGTTCCGCCATCGCCATCAAATCCGGATGCAAAAAAGCAGCGAACGCTGCTGCAGCCATCGGAATCGGACTGCAGAGCTTCTGCATCCCGGGGTCCGTTGCCGAAAACCGGAAAGTGGGACTCGGACACGGAAATCTCGGAAAGATGCTTCTTTCCGAGGAGACGGAATGCTTCTGCTTCCTGGCCGGACACGAATCGTTCGCCGCTGCGGAAGGCGCCATCAAGATCGCGCTGAACGCCAACAAGGTTCGTTCCAAGCCCCTTCGCGTCATCCTGAACGGTCTGGGCAAGGATGCCGCCATGATTATCTCCCGCATCAACGGATTTACTTTCGTGGAGACGGAATTCGATCCCTACACCGAGGAAGTCAAGGTAGTTTACGAACGCCCCTACTCCAAGGGACCGAGAGCCGCCGTCAAATGCTACGGAGCGGACAACGTTCCGGAAGGCGTCGCAATCATGCGTCTGGAGAATGTCGGCGTTTCCATCACCGGAAACTCAACCAACCCGACGCGCTTCCAGCACCCCGTCGCAGGAACCTATAAAAAATGGTGCACGGAAAACGGGAAGGAATACTTCTCCGTCGCTTCCGGCGGAGGCACGGGCAGAACGCTTCATCCGGACAATATGGCAGCCGGCCCGTCCTCTTACGGCATGACGGATACCATGGGAAGGATGCACTCCGACGCCCAGTTCGCGGGTTCCTCCTCGGTTCCCGCACACGTGGAAATGATGGGCCTGATCGGAATGGGCAACAACCCGATGGTCGGTGCGACCGTCGCATGCGCAGTCGCCGTGGAAGAAGCCCTGAAGTAATCCCCCGCAAAACACAAGAACTCCCGCTCCATAATCTGGATCGGGAGTTGTTTTTTGTTCGGAAATCCGGGCACGGTACGGATCAGATCCGGTTGACCTGAATATGACGGTCGTATGGGGCAAACGGGCCGTTGCAGAGCTCCTTCATCAGAGCGTCGTAGGACGCATCCCGAAGCTCGTCCGTGCTGGCTTCAAACACGAACAGCCTGTCGACGTTGGTCCCTTTGGAGAGGTCCGGTGCGTCCACGTTTTCTCTCGCAACGTAACCGTCCAGATCGGTATACACGTTCTTGTCGCGCTCTGCCGCCTTGGGGTCTTTTGCCAGACGGTTGAGCAGACGGTTCTTCAGTTCCTCCTTGGAGATGTGAACGAAGATGACGAAGAACTCGCAGTCTTCCTGATCGAAGATCGTGCGAAACTCTGCAAACGCGGGGCAGTCGCCAGCCGCCTCCTTTTTCAGTTCAGAGGTATAAGGCGCATTCACAATGACAAAATCGTTGAACTGAAGTCCCTTGATCAGAATGTCGCGCGTGGAAACGTACTCGGGATTTCGGATGTAATCCTTAAAAAACTGGCTGTGACGGTCGCGTTTTTCCAGCGTGTCGAGGGAATAGGGCAAATCCTCCCGTCCCAGATCTTTCACAGCGTCGAACGTCGCGTTGGAGGTCGGCACGAGATCGTCCTTGTCGAAATAGTAGCAGCCCGGATGATTTTTGGCGATATTCAGGGCGAGCGTGGTTTTCCCGGAGCCCACCGGACCGGAGACGATCACAAAACGTTTTTTAAAAGGTCTGGCTGACTGATGCATGTTTCTGACTCCTCTTTCTGTCATATTCTTTCAAGCGGTTATTATACTCCTGCCACCCGATTTTTTCAAGCCTTTTTTTACTTTTCACTCTCCAAACCCGAAAAGAGGGAGGAAGAAGCGTCGGATTGGAATTCCGGCCTGGTTTTCTTGAAACAAGCGAACTGAAGCAAACGATTCTTCTGCCGCAGGAAACGCCGTGCGCCCTTTCCTTTCCTTGCTTCGAAGGAATTGACTTGCCCGCACAGATCTGTTATAATATAGCCGAAACCAAACGAATCATGAAAGGAAACCGAATCATGTCAGATCAAAAAACGCTGGATCCGTCCGTCTGCTGGGATCTCTCGCCGATCTTCGCAGACCGTGCCGCATGGGAAGCCGCTTACCGGGAAGCCGAGCAGGCCGTTTCCAAACTTCCCGCCCTGCGCGGGACACTCGCCGCTTCCGCCGATTCCCTGAAGCGTGCGCTGGACAAGCTGAACGAGACCGCGGAAAAAGTAACCCTCGTCTACCTTTATGCCAACCTCAGCAAGTGTAAGGACAACGGCAATCCGGATTATCAGGAGATGGAGGGAAAGGCGCTTTCCCTTTATGTTTCTTTCTCCGGAGCGGTTTCCTTCTTTGATCCGGAAGTCCTCTCCTTCGAGGAGTCCGTCCTTGAATCGTACCGGAAGGATCCCGGTCTTTCCGATTATCTTCACATCCTCGACGATACCGTTCGTGCGAGGAATCATACGCTGGATGAAGAGAGAGAAAAGATGCTCGCGCTTCTCGGTGACGCTTCCAGCGCTCCGTCCGATATCTTCAACATGTTCGAGGCGGTCGATCTCACGTTCCCGGACGTGGAGGATGAGAGCGGGAAGAAGGCTCCCCTGACGCACGGGTCCTTCGGCATCTTCCGCGAATCTGCGAACCGGACGGTTCGGGAAACGGCGTTCCGCGTGTATCACAGCGCTTTCTCCGGCTTCCGCAATACCCTCGCCGCGACCTATGCCGGTTCCGTAAAAAATGACGATTATTACGCAAAAGTCCGCGGATATTCCTCCTCCGTCGAGAGGGCGCTCTTTTCCAATAACGTCCCTGTCTCCGTCTATCAGGCGCTGATCGAAGCCGTTCACGACAGCCTTCCGATCATGAAGGATTATCTCGAACTCCGGAAGCAGGCTCTCGGTCTGGAAGAGCTGCATCTTTACGATCTCTACGCTCCTATCGTGGACGATATCGACTACCCCGTTTCTTACGAGGAGGCGAAGGAAATGGTTCTGGAGGCGACGAAGCCGCTCGGCGAGCGGTATCAGTCCCTTCTGAAGGAAGCGTATGCCAACCGGTGGATCGATGTATACGAGACCAAAGGCAAGACGACCGGCGCGTTCTCCTGCGGCGTCTATGGCGTTCATCCCTACGTACTCCTGAACTACTCCGGACGGCTGGACGATGCCTACACCCTGGCGCACGAACTCGGTCACTCCATGCATTCCTACTTCTCCTCCGAGGCCAACAGCTTCGCCAACCACGATTACCGGATTTTGGTCGCAGAAGTCGCTTCGACGGTCAACGAGGTTTTCATGACCCGGTACCTTCTGAGCAAGGAAACGGACAAGAAGCGCCGCGCCTACATTCTGAACCAGTTCCTGGAAGGGTTCCGGACGACCGTATTCCGCCAGACGCTGTTTGCGGAATTCGAGTGGAAAGCACACGAACTGTATGCCTCCGGTACGCCGCTGACCGCGGATGTTCTGGGCAAACTCTACCACGATCTGAACGCGCTGTATTACGACGGTGCCGTCATCGACGACTTCATGGATATCGAATGGGCGCGGATCCCGCACTTCTACAATGCGTTTTACGTCTATCAGTACGCGACTGGATTCTGCTCGGCGGTCTCGATTGTGGAAAAGATTCTCTCCACGAACGATCCGTCCGACTACCTGCTGTTCCTCTCGAAAGGCGGTTCCGACTATCCGCTGGAAGAACTAAAGATCGCAGGTGTGGATCTGACGAAGCCCGACGCCGTCTGTCAGGCCATGTCGGTCTTCCGCTCTACGCTGGACGAACTGAAGGAACTGCTGACTCTCCCCTGAATCCGGCCTTCTGCGGGATGCGGAACAGACCTTCTTTCTGTCCCTCCGACCCGCATCCGTCCTCATTGATCGGTTTCTGAAAATCAGGCTGCTTCCTCCCCGGAAATCATTCGGAGAAAGGAAGCAGCCTGTTTCGTTTTTCGTTTTTCAAAGCCGGTCCGTTTCCTCCTCGGAAAAAAGCCGCACGCCCTCCTGAAGCAGCCGTTCCGCGGTTTTTCCCATACCCGGAATTGTTTTCCCGGAAAAGGAACCGTCGTATCTTTCCCGGATTCCGCAGGAAGGAGAGCGTTCCTTAAGCAGCGCCCTCTCCGCACCGCACAAACGGGCGAGTGCCGCGGTTTCCTCCGCCCCCCGCAGAAAAGTCTCCGTAACATCCGTGCCGTCGCGCTGCCGGACCGACCCGTCCGGCTGGATTTCGGAAGGGATCCGGGGAGTGGGGAGCCCTCCCGCCTGTTCCGGACAGACGGGAATCAGCACATAGCGTTTTGCCAGACCGTCCAGTATTTCCTCCGAAAGGGGCCGGATTCCGGCGTCGTAACGGCATCGCTGTCCACAGAGACAGGCGGAAATCAGCAGGGGATCCCGTTTCTCTCCGCAAAAATGCAGCGTATGGGATAGCAGGGTACCCTCCCGGTCATAGACGAGTTTCAGAGAGAAAAACGGAACACTCCGGTCCAGGAGATCCAGAAACAGATCGTCCCCTTCCCAGTGGGGAAGCGAACGGACTGTTTCCTTGGGAATCCATTCGAGTTCCCCCTCGGGGCAATCTTTGAGACACTGTCCGGAAAAGCGGTCCGCGTGAAACAGGTGCATGGATTCGGTCAGCTCATCCCCGAGGCAGAAAGTAACCATTCCCCGGTAGGAGGGGCTTTCCAGCAAAAGGCCGGTTTCCTCTCTCGTCTCACGGAGAATGCCGTCGAAGGGATCCTCGCCGAATTCGAGATGTCCTCCTATCCCGATCCATTTGTCCCTGTTTTCATCGTTTTCTTTTTTGGTCCGGTGCATCATCAGATAGCAGCCGTTCCGCTCAATGTAGCAAAGAGTCGTTGCTGAATAATTCAATCCCGATCCCCCTTCACATTCTGTATCGGAGAACAGAGAAAACCGGTTTCTCCGTGCTTCCCGATCCGCAGTTTCACGTCTCTTGCCCGTTTCTCCCCGGACTCTCCGGCGAAAAAGGCAAGAAGAGAAGGACCGCTCCCGCTCATGCGGACGCAGTCGGCTCCGGACGAGGCAAGGACAGAAAAGAGCCGTTCCGCAACAGGACATTGGGGAAGAGAAACGCGTTCAAAACGATTGTAGGAAGCATGAAAAACCCCGGATAGATCGTTTTGTTCCAAAGCCCTGAGAACCTCCCGACATCCGCCTTCCGAATCGGGCGGAAACCGGTCTGATGCCAGGTACGCCTCCGCAGTTGAAATTTTCTCTCCTGTCGGAATCACCAGACCTGTACAGGGAGGAAGGGACGGCGCGGGTTGCAATACTTCTCCGAAATGTGTTCCGACCTGGGAAGGTTCCCCGGCATTGGCAAGCACACAAAACGGGACGTCCGCGCCAAGAGTCGCTGCGAGACGGAGAAGGCTTTCTTTGGGAAGAGGGCTGCCAAAAAAGGAATTCAGGAGCAGGAGGGTGGCGGCAGCGTCAGTCGATCCTCCCGCCAGACCGCTGCTGACAGGTATTCTCTTCTCCAGCTTCAGGGAAAAGCCCTTTTGCGGCGCACCAACGGCTGAAAGAAAGCCGCGCATCGCCCGAAATGCCAGATTGGATTCATTCTGAAGGGAAGAATCGGAGCAGAATAGACGAAGCGGACCGCTGCCGGTAGGCTCCAGATAAACGGTATCCGATAGGGAGATCGCCTGGTAGACCGTCTCCACGGTATGATACCCGTTGTCAGCTTTCCCGGTCACAGAGAGATAGAGATTGATTTTCGCGTAGCCATTCCGTTTGATCAAGTCCGGAACCCCTCCGTTTCTGTTTCGTTGGTTTTTCGTTCAGCGGCGCAGGGCGGCAAGGCCCTTCAAAACCGGATTCTTTCGAATGTCAATACTGCGGAACGGGCACAGTTCCTGGCAGCAGAAACAACGGATGCACGAGTCCGGATTAATCCGTGCATGCCGTTTTCCTTTCCGGTCGGGAACCATGGTTATGGTATGAACCGGACAGGAACGTGCACATTCCCCGCAGCCCACGCAGGTCTTTTTCCGAATAACCGGTCTCGGTTCGAACCAGGCATAAACCTTTCCCCCGAACAGATTCGGAAGCCACGAAAGCGCAGAGGAGAGAGACACGCGGGAATCGGGAGCCTTGAAGTCCGACAGAACATACTCCTGCCAGTCGGCCCCGAGGGAAACGACCTCGTCGGCCCGTTCCGGACAGAATCCCCTTTCGGATGCTTCCTTCAGCATCCCTGTCTCGCCCGGACATCCCAGTATCGCTTCGGCAATCCGATCGAGGCAGAAAGGATTCCGGGAGCAGAGAACGACACCGATCTTGCGCGGAGTTCCCGCAGTCGGGCCGTTCCCTTCCATCCCGATGATGGCATCCTGAAGATCGATGACGGTGCGCGAACTGTGCAGCAGGTCGGACAGATCCACCAGCATGGACTGGAAGAGATCGTTTTTCGGGAAACGGGCATGATACTCGAATTTCGTCAGACCGGGAATGCACCCGAAGGTGTTCTTGACCGCGCCGGACATCCTGGTCAGGGAATGGGACTTCAGCTTGCTCAGGTTGAAGATTACATCCGCCTCCTCAATCGGGGTGATCAGGTCGAACTGGCGGCAGGCCTTGCCCGACGGAGCTGAAACGCTCTTTGAGGAGACATCATAATTCAAACGGATCGAATGGGTTTCCACTGCCCTCTGTATCCCGCACTCGCGGTATATGGCCCGAAGAGAAGCCTCCGTATACGGACCTCCGGAACTTTCGGCAAGGACCAAATCTTTAGGCTCGCAGAAAGACTCCAGCCAGGATAGAAACGCATCGAGAAAGACAGGATTCGTGGTAGCTGCTATGGAGGGGTCTTTCCGAATGACCAGATTCGGCTTGACTGCAATCCGTTTTCCGTTCAGCATCAGGGGCGTCAGGCCGATGGCCTGCATGGCTTCTCCGATTTTACCCGTCAGCAGGTCTTTCTCATACGAATCGCAGGGAATGACAAAAACAGGTTCTCCCGGATTCCGGGAAGGGGGGGCTTCCACGTCACTCATCTCGATTATCCTTTCAGAGGGATTGTTTCTGCAGTAGGGACAGAACCGAACAGAAATCATCGGGAAGGGGTGCTGTCCATTTCATCGCCTGGCCGGTTTTGGGATGCAGGAATCCAAGAACGGAAGCATGCAGACACTGTCCGGAAATCAGGTTCGGATACTTTCGCTCCAGGGGATTGGAACCGGTTCCGTAAACCGGATCGAATAACAGAGGGTGTCCGAGATATGCCATATGGACACGAATCTGGTGCGTTCTTCCCGTCTCCAGCCGGAAACGGCAGTAACTGCAGTTGGAACGTGCATCCAGCACGAGAAACCGTGTCACGGCATCCCTGGCTCCAGGCTGATGTGACACGGCGATCTTCTTCCGATCAGAAGGATGACGGGCAAGCGGTTCCCGGACGATGCCTTCCGCTTCTTTCATCCTGCCGGAAACAATCCCCTCATACTCCCTCAGAACGGAGTGAGCTCGTATTTGCTCCTGGAGAGAAAGGTGTGCGGCATCGTTCTTTGCAACGACAAGCAGGCCGGAAGTGTCCCGGTCAATGCGATGAACGATTCCGGGACGCATGACCCCCCCTACTCCGGACAGGGTTTCTCCGCAGTGATATAGAAGCGCGTTCACAAGAGTTCCTCCCGGATGACCGGGGGCGGGATGAACGACCATCCCGCGCGGCTTGTTGACGACAATCAGGTCTTCGTCTTCGTAATACACATCCAAAGGAATGTCTTCCGGAAACGCTTCCGACGGGACAGGCTCCGGTATCTCCAGTTCAACGAGATCGCCCGCCGTCACCTTGTGGTTTTTCGAAACCGACAGTCCGTTCACGGAAACCGATTCTCCGTCTTCCAGCAGCTTCTGAGCGGAAGAACGGGTCAGTTCCGAATGCTGAGACAGAAAAACATCGATTCTGGTTCCATGATCGTTTTCCCCGACAACTATCTGCATGATTCTTATTCCTTCGAATTGACACCGGAATCAGCGGGAGAAACCGGCTCTTTCTCCTTCTCCTTTTCCCGATAGCAGAACAACAGCCAGACCGCTGCAAGAACACAGCCAATTGTGACAAAAGAATCGGCGCCGTTAAAAACAGCGAAGTGAATCAGGCGAAAGTCGATAAAATCAATGACGTATCCAAGGACCGTCCGGTCAATCATATTCCCGATTCCGCCCCCGATAATCAGGCTGAGCGCAACGCAAAGAAGGGGGTGAGCACAGCGCTTAACCCAGAGATAGTAAGAGAGCAGAACAATTGCCACCGTGGAAATGATCAGAAAGACCCATCTCTGATTCTGGAGCATTCCGAAAGCGGCTCCCTTGTTTGTCACATACGTCAGATGAAGAACGTTCTCCCATATGGGGACAGTTTCCACGGGTTTCAGAAAGCGCTCCGCAAGTGCTTTCGTCAACTGATCCAGTCCAATCGCTGTGGCAATCAGACAGACCCAGAGTATCGCCCGCTTTGTTCCCTGTTTCAGCTTTCTCATTCCATTCTCCTGTTTCTTCAGGCAACCAAAAAAGCATTGCCTTCCCGTTTCCGTCTCGAGTTGTCACTGCGGAAAGCAGAACGTGCAATGCTTACACGAAAAAACGCTTTTTCCCGTTTCTTTACTGATCGGACGGAGTACCGTCCCCGATCAGAGGATCATCCGGTGCGCCCGGCTGATCGAAAATTGTCCCGAACACCACGGTGTTCCCTTCTTCAGGATGAATCGGTTCGGAACCGGCCTCGGAATCCGTCAGGTCGATTCCCTGCTCTTCCCGGATGATCTGGCGAACCCCTTCTGAGAGCATCTCCGCATACTGACCGGAATCGGTCTGACGCATGGACTCGGCTTCCTTTTCCGCGTTCGGGGAGATCTGCTCCAGCATTTCAATATGCTTCAGGTATTTCTCATACATTTCCTTCTTCAGCGTTGCGACGGAAGTCTTGAGCTCCAGAAGGTTGTTCCGCTCGACAGTGGCTTTGTCACGAAACTCCTCCAAAATGCGAAGGCAGTCGGACTTGGTAGAACGCATGACCTTGTCAGCGCGATCCTGAGCGTCTGCAACGATCTGGCGGCCAGTCCGCTGCGCATTGATTAATGCGGTACGGATCGACTGCTCTTCCGACTTCATTTCCTCCACTTTGTCCAGCGCAGACTGGAGCTTCCGCTCAAGGGCATCGTTTTCACGGTACAGTTCCGTATACTTCTCCAGAAGAAAGGCAATATACTCATCCACTTCCGGAATGCTGTAACCCCGCATGACGCGAGTAAACTCTTTGTTCTTTAACTCATGAGGCGGAATCATGTCTTTCCCTTCCTATCTCAATCTTCTGAATTACGGGGGTGCGTATCCCTAAATCCATTTGGTCGCGCGTATTTGTTGCTTTCCTCTCCGGCTCACGCCGGTTATCCCCTCAAAACGAAAACGTCCGACTCCGCGGATCGAAATAACGGAACCCGCCTGAATGCTGACATCCGGCCTCGTTTCCGGACGATAATTGACATTTACAAGTCCTCCGGCTATCGCCTGCTTTGCTTTTTCCCGGGACAGGGCGGCGAACTCACCGACAAGGCAGTCCAAACGGTCCGAAGCAACGCTGCCGACAATCTCCTGATACCGATGCTGATCGGGCATCGCTCTCCATTGCTCCCGTTCCGGAACAGATACAGACACTTTGTCCGCCCCCACTCGCTCCAGAGAGACACTCAAAAAAGAGGCAATCGAAGCAAGGGTGAAAATCACGGCACTGGATTCATTCTGGCAGCAGATATCCCCGATTCTGTCCCGCTCAATCCCAAGAGACAGCAAAGCCCCGAGGTAGTCCCGGTGAGTCAGAGAGCAAAAACCGGACCCTCGGATCAGGACCGCTGCAATACCGGAGGAATCCTCGCACTGGGAAAGAAGCCAGTCCGACATCTTTGTGTCGCTTTCCTGACCGTTGAAACATGGAGAAAGATAATCAGGGAGACAAAAGAGCAAACGGCGTTCCGCATAGGCGAATCCGCCGTAAAAAAGGAAACTGTCGTTTTCATTTCCGCCTCTGCTCTGAAGGAAAGAGCGGCAGATCATCTGCTCCCCCGGAGAAAGATATGCCGTATGGGACAGCACACCGGATTCTGCCCTGGCCCACAGGTCCTCGACGTGGGCAAGCAGAAGCTTTTCCTCCCGATTCGCAGCCAGAATATCCATCATTGGATCTGCATCAGAACCGATCATCTTCAATCCACCGTATTTATCAAAGGAAACCGATAACCGTCTCCAGAAGAGACAGAAGGATGAAAGTCAGGAAGAAAGACAGATCGATCGGCATCAGGCGGATCTTTTCGGACCGTTCGAGAAGAGACCGAACCGGAGAAACGAAGATCTCCGTCACATGATAGATAAAAACGGAAAAAGAGTTTTCCTCCACGCCGAACCAGGACAGGATGACACGAAGGAGCATCAAAATCTGTACAATGCGCAGGACGGCCAAGACAAAGGTTGTAACAAAGTATGTGATACCGCTCAAAGCCGATCAATTCGCTCCGTTACTGAACATCGAAATAGGAGTCGCCCTGTTTCTTTTTCTCTTCCGTACGGAAAAGATCATTGGAAATATCAACATTGTTCGGCGTAATAATATACGTGTTCGCCGCTACGCGCTTCAGGTTTCCGTCGATGGAATAAACTACCCCGCTCAGAAAATCGAGAATGCGGTAAGCGTTTTCTTTGTTGGCGCCTTCCAGGTTCAGAACGATAGAGCGGCGGGCTGCGAGATTGTCAGCCACGACGCTGACCTGCTCGTCATACTTATCAAGTTTCATCACACGCAGAGCAAACTGTCCTGCGGCACCAGCTGAGGAAGCGGAACGGCCGGAAGAGGAGGAAGAATTGTTGCCGTTGAAAGACGAACCAAACGAATTTCCCCTGTTCTGAGAAGACGCAGACGCCTGCGCCTGCTGATCATAAGAATAAGCAGCGTCATAACCGTTGGAATCGGGACGCGCGTCCGCATCGGGGTGATCCTCGTCACCGTTTCCGTCGTCAAACAGAGCATCATCGTACTCGTTGTACTCCAGATCATCCGAGCCGACCATCCCGCGAATTTTGTCAAAAAACTTGTTAGCCATATCCGCCCTCCGCATATTTCTTGTGCTTCCGTCAAGCCTTCAGCACTTTGATTCTAGAATCTGAACAATTATATCATATTCCCAGAATGAATGCACCATTATTTGTGGAAAAAACCATTCGTTCATAGATTGTTTACAATTTCAAACGGCCGTATCTGCCGTCAAAAGGTCACCACTTCCTGAGCAGGCTTTTCCGCGGCTTTCAAGTCCAAAACCTCAAGCGCGGGAAGGGACATTCCGGGTGCTTCTCCGTAGACGGAACTGTCGACGGAAACCACTTTTGCCCTGACCGTGTACCAGGCCTTGTTCTTGAAAGGGAGGTTGTTTTTTGCGTAAACGGACAACAGCTGAATATCATTTGCGCAGCAGGTCATTGCGAGCCGTCCCACCAGAAAACCGTCCATGCGGATCCCGGTAATCTTCACACAAATCGCCCTGAGGCAGACCGTTTTCCCCAGATATTTGTCAAGGTGATCCATTACATCAAAATACCAGATTCCGAAATCGGCATCCGGAATATCCACGGTATCGCCCGAAAGGTCGAAGGGCGAGGAGTCGAACTCCGAATCAATCGTACCGTCTTCGTATTCAAAGACCACCTGTGCGCTCGGATTCACCGCTTTAACGAGAGCCCGGCAATTAAATTTGTTGCCTTCTTCCCGAAACCGGTTGTACACCACGATGTCCGCAATGCGGAACTGATCCAGCATGATGGACCTGAGATTTTTGGAGTAGGCGTCAAAGGTTGAAAAATCGACCGTTGTCAGCACTTCCACAAGAGACCACCCGTCAGGCCAGCGCATCTCAGCCGGAAGAGTTCCCCTCCACATTCCGTTCCATTCCGCAACCACGAGGTCTGGGGACGTTTCCTTGTTCAGCGCTTCCAGATGAAGAGGGGAAAAGCCGTTCTCCTCGTCTATCGAGCGGATAATCACCCCTCGTTCTTCCAGAAAGGAGTTTTCCAGTTCCTCGATTCCCTGTTCACAGAGCAAGAGGAGAATCCTTCTCCCCCCGCAGATCGTCTTGTTGTCGAGAAAGCGGCGGATCATCGTCGTCTTCCCGCTCTCCAGCAGGCCGTTAAAGACAAATACGGGGATCTCTCTTCCCGATCTTGGCATTTTCTTCTCCTCACTCGATACCGAACAGGCCCAGCAGTTTCTTTTCATCCAGGGTGGTACCGATCACACAGATGCGGCCCGTGTAATCCGCCCCGCAGTTTCGAATCTCATATTCCCCGGGCGTCAGATCGAATTCCATCCAGTTTCCGTCCGTTCCCTGGACAATTCCCTTTGCCCGGACGATCATTCCCATCCCGCTCTCTTCTCCGGAGAGAACAGACAGCGCATTTGTCAGAGTTTCACGATCGAACCGGTGAGGCGTTTCAAGCCCCCAGCTGGAAAACATCTCGTCCGCGTCATGATCTCCGTCGTGGTGATGGTGGTGATGGTGCTCGTGCCCGTGTTCATGCTCATGTTCGTGTTCATGCTCATGTTCGTGCTCATGCTCATGTTCGTGCTCATGCTCATGTTCGTGCTCATGCTCATGTTCGTGCTCATGCTCATGTTCGTGCTCATGCTCGTGCTCATGCTCATGCTCGTGCTCGTGTTCGTGCTCGTGTTCGTGCTCTTCCGCTTCCCTCTTCGCTTCTTCGTCCAGCAGTTCGCGCACCAGCGCATCCTGGTCTTCCATCGCCTTCCGAATCGTATCTCCCGACAGCTCGTCCCAGGGAGTCGTTATCAGGGATGCTTTTGGATTATGAACACGGATCAGAGAAACGGTCTCGTTCAGCCGTTCCGAAGAAATGTTCTGGGTCCGGCTCAGGATGATACACCCTGCATTTTCAATCTGATCGTTGAAAAACTCCCCGAAGTTTTTCATATACATTTTTGCTTTGACACCGTCGACCACCGCAGTAAAGCTGTTGAGGGCAGCCTTCCCCTCCAGATCGGCCCCGCGAGCGGCACGGATCACGTCCGACAGTTTTCCGACACCGGAGGGTTCGATCACAATCCGGTCGGGCTGATACTCGGAAACAACTTTTTTCAGGGCTTCCCGGAAATCTCCGACCAGCGAGCAGCAAATGCATCCGGAGTTGATCTCGGAGACCTCTATGCCGGCTTCCCGGAGAAACCCGCCGTCTATCCCGATTTCTCCGAACTCATTCTCCACAAGGACCAGTTTTTCTCCGAAGAAACTCTCCTTGATCAGTTTCTTGATCAAAGTGGTTTTTCCTGCCCCCAAAAACCCCGAAACGATGTCGATTTTCGTCATATTCAAACAACCTCCAAAAATACAACAGGAGAGAATCTCTCCATCGGATTCCATTCAGAATTAGCGCAAATCAAGGAAAGCGCACAGACAGATTCAGAGAAACACTACCGCAGTTTCCTGATTCCGTCCTTGTTCGCGACTACGACAAGGGTTTCCCCCGCCTCCAGTTTTCTGCCGGGATCAATTCCGGTTTGAACGGTATTTCCTGATTTGACTGCAATGACATTGGTCTGATACTTCGAACGAAGATTCAGCTCCTGCAAACTTTTCCCGATCCATTCGGGACGAATCTCAAGTTCAGCCACACTGACATCTCCGGAAAGGTCGAGCAGATCGAGAATGCCTCCGCTCACCAGTTCCTTGGCCAGTCGGATTCCGGATTCCTTTTCCGGAATAATGGTGCGGTCCGCCCCGATTTTCTTTGCTATTTTGGCCGTCATCTCATCCGGACACTTTACGATAACCGTCGGAACTCCGGCCTCTTTGCAAAGCATGACGGCGAGTACCGTTGCTTCCAGATGTTTCGCCATGGAAATAATCACCGTGTCATAATTCGAAATGCCAATGCGGGAAAGCACTTCGGGATCGGTCGCATTGCCGCAACGGCAATAGGGGATGGTCTCAGCCACCTCATTCACGATGTTTTCATCCAGATCGATTCCCAGGACTTCCGCACCGTTATCTGCCAGTTCACGGGCCAGTGATCGCCCGAATCTGCCTAATCCGAGAACCGCATATGTTTGCTTCTTTGCCACAACCCGTTTCCTTCCTTTCTAGCCGATTTGAACTTCTTCGGTCGGACAGCGAACTCCGTCACCTTTATTCTTCTGCTTCAGGAAAACGATTGCCAGCGAAATCGGACCTACTCTGCCCAGGAACATCGTTGCGCTGACGATCAGTTTACCGATATCATTCAGCGTTCCCGTCAGGCCCCTCGTCAGTCCGACCGTGCCGGCGGCACTGACTGATTCAAAGAGCACGTCTTCCGCATCCGCTCCTGTCGCGGCCGCCAGCAGCAGGGCCGACAGGAGAACGATGATTAAGAAGGAGCAGACCACGCCAAGCGCTTTTCTGGTCGCCTCTTTGGAAATGGATCGTTCAAAACACGTGGTTTCTTCCTTGTTTTGGATCGCCGCACGGGCGGATGCCAAGAGAACGGCTATGGTTACCGTTTTGATACCGCCTGCAGTTCCGACCGGAGATCCTCCGATGCACATCAAAATCAAGGTCAACAACCAGGATCCTGCGGTCAGGGATTCCTGAGGCACCGTTGCAAAACCGGCCGTCCTGGTCGTAACGGACTGAAAGGCTGCAACCTGGATTTTTTCCAGGAAAGAGAGGGGACCCAGTGTCTCGGGATTTCGGTACTCCAGTATCAGAAACGCAGCCGTGCCTCCAATCAGCAGGATGAAAGTCATGGAAAGGGCAATTTTGGAATGGAGAGTGAGTCTGCTCAAACAGCGTCCCCGCTTCTGTTTCCGTTCCCGCAGCACCCGGATGACATCCCACCAGACCACAAAGCCGATTCCGCCCAGGATGATCTCCGCGGAAGTTACGCTGAGGAGCAGCGAATTCTGGGAATAAGGGCAAAGGCTGTTCTCAGAGATCAGGTCCAGCCCCGCATTGCAGAAAGCGGAAACGGAATGAAAAACGGAAATCCAAACGCCCCGATACCCGTATTCCGGTACGAAGACAATCATGTAGAGCAGAGCGCAGATACCCTCAACAGCGAAAGTTCCGAGAAGGATCCTTTTCAGAAAGCCGAGAATGCCGGAGAGAGAATTCAGGTTGAGAGCCTCCTGAATCAGAAGCCGTTGGCCCAGTCCCGCTTTTTGATGAAAGAACAAAAGGAATGCGGTCATGCAGGTTATGATTCCAAGCCCGCCGATTTGAATCAGCACCAGGATAACCGCCTGTCCGAAGCCGCTCCAGGCGGAAACGGTCGGAACGGTAACCAGCCCCGTCACGCAAACGGAAGTGGTAGCTGTGAACAGTGCGTCGAGATACGAATGCGGAACGCCTTCCGCCGAACTCACCGGAAGAGCCAGCAATCCGCTTCCTGCAAAAACCGCGACGAGAAAAGAGAGCAGGATAATCGGAGTAAAGTTCCGAATTCGGTGCTTTCCGAGGCTTTTCTGAAGCGACATGATAACCTCTCCCTTCTCATCGGTATCGGAAAAGCGAAAACCATTTCCGAAACAGTATCCGCTCCCGATCTCAGCGCTGAAATGGGGTTTCGGCGCCGCTTGAATGGGTGCCCCCGCGGAAAGAAGCATCCTTCCGGGAAAGGATCCTGCCTGTCAGAACACTGACCGCATAGTACAGTACGGTCAGGACGGCAAGCTCCAGATAAGGAAGGAGGAGCGCAAACACATCTTCCCCGCTCTCCGGCCATCCCACGGCACGTATTTCCGAATATGTGGTAAAAAGATTCTGAATCAAGCCAAAGAAAAATGAAACCGCCGTCATCCAGAAATAGAGAGTCAGCAGCGGGTTTCCTCTGCGCTTTCCGGATGCGGAGAAAGCGCTGATCCGCAGATTTCCTTTATGTGGGAAGGAACGTCGGAAAATGACGCACAGGAAAAACAGGCAAGAGTAGGAAAACACGCCCAGAAGGAGATTTGATATCCAAAGCGAGACAAAATAGGAGTAGTTGGAAACGACGACGGAAGAACCGTATTCGTAAAAGGATTCCAAAAGCGTGCTTACGAACGACAGGACCAGACCGGCAAAGGCTACCAGCAGCAGTCTCGCGGAACGTTTCCCGTCAAAGCGGAGAACGGAATAACCGATCACGGCGAAACCCGCAGAGCGGCAGATGGTTGTTGCAACCATAATTGCATAGGACAGAATCAGGCAGAGAACGTTCAGAGAATCCGAGGGATAAAACGGATAAACGTCGATCTCCAGGAAAGCCAGAAGCCACTCCGGTCCGATAGAAATCAGAAGATTCAAGAACAGGAATAAAAAAAGACACGCCGAGAGGAGAAAGCGGCGGAGTTTGTACTCCCCCGTTGTCTCTGAAGCCGGCTCAACCTTGTTTTTCAAATCTTAACCTCCATTGGAAAAGAACAAAAAACCGGATATCCTCAGGTACTTTGCCTGCGCTCACTTTCCCGGTTCGCATCCATCCAATTCTGAAGAATGATCTGAGCGGAAAGCGAATCAATCACAGCTTTTCGTTTTCCGCCCCGGACATTGGTCTCGTTTAAAAAGCGGTGTGCGGCAGTGGTTGTCAAACGCTCGTCAAAGGTTTCAACCGGAATCGACGTCCTCTCCCGGATCAGTTCCGCCAGACGCGAAACCTTCTCCGCCCGAGGGCCGATCGTTCCGTTCATATTGACGGGGAAGCCGAGAATAATGCGTTCGCAATCATATTCCACAGCATATCGGACAATCTCCTCGGCGATACGCACATCGTATCCGGACCGGATCACGCCGATCCCGTTTGCGATCATCCCCAGCGGATCCGACACAGCGAGACCCGTCCGTTGTTCGCCTGAATCCACTCCGAGGACTCTTTTTCTCGGTTTCAAAGATCCCCTGTTCCTTTCCTTGTGTTTTTTCCGAATGAAGACAGCCGTGCTGCTTCTCACACGGCCTTCTCCATCTTTGACGCAACGAATCCTTTCTCAGGTCAGCCCGGGAAGGGGGAGGGAGGAAGAATCGGAATCCGGGGAATCCTCTGCCGGTTCCCTCTCCTTCGCTTCCTTGTCTGCCTTGGCTTTCCACGAACGATAATCGTCAATCTGGCGAAAACGTTCCGGCCCGCAAGGAAGGGCGCAGCGGGACTTGACGTTAATCAGAAATCCGTCCAGACCCGCCTGATCGACAAGTTCGCGGATCTCATCGACAGTCATGATAACGGCCTTGAAGGAATCATCTTCGACAAAGAACTCCATTCCGTTCGTAAAGACCGGGAGGAAGGATTTCGTGTTCTCTTCCTTGGCGGCAGGTGCCGAACCGTCTTCAGAGCTTTCCGGAACGTCTCTGGGCTTCAACTTCAGAACAGGAGTCGTCAGGTTCCCCTGGGAATCACTTTTTCCCGGGACCAGAAGCCGAGCGTCTGACATTGCTTCCACCACCCGTCCTTCGCAAAAAGAGATCTGGGCTGTCAATGTCTGCTTGGCTTTCTCCGGATCCTTCCCGTCCAGATGCAGCGGGGTTCTCATCAACTGAAACACGTTGGTAATGGCAAAGTCAAGCGCGGGATTTCCATAGACCGTGTTGTTCTTCAATCCGACAAAACCCGGATGATTCAAAATGTCCTTTACGGACAGGAGAGACTGCTTCTTGCCGGCATCCGTAAACAAAATCGTTCCGAAGCCTCGAATGGCGAGTTCCTGAAAAACGGAACGGGCGTTCTCCTTATTGTACTGATCCACGGTAAAAGTGTTGACGAGAACAGGATAGTTGCGCTTTCGATACTCATTTGCGGCATCCAGAGCCGTTTCCCGGTCTTCAAAGACCATCACGAACCGATAGCCGAACACAGCCGGTCTTCCGGTTTCGTTGAAATACATGATATGGAGCTTCTCCGTCGAGAGCAGCCGGTCTATCACGTCCTTTTTCCGTTCCTCATTCAGAGCGCGGCGGTACCTGACATACTTCCCGAAATCGATGGATTCGACGCGGTCCTTGCTGCGGACCCCGTTTTGCTCTGCAATCAGCCGATCCTTTGGAATCTCTGTCCGTAATTTCTGGGCCAGCTCGTCCAGCTTGTCCGGATCGGAATCCTTCCAGGCGTATTCCTCGTCCGTAATACCGAACAGTGCGGCCGGGTCGGTTCCCGGAGTCCATTTTTCATGATCCGTCATAATGATATGAGTCGGATCGGTCACACGAAGCGCCGGGTCATCATTTGGGTCCAAAAGGCCGACCGAGTAGTGAAGATCTTCGTTTGCCCAAATCACCCGGTATTTGATTTCCATGTCAGAAAAAATCCTCCCGTTCCAAAGAAATCAGACCGGTTCTCCCCGTTCCAACCGCTCCATCAGTTTATGAATCCGTTTTTCGGGCATCAACAGTTTGCTTGTGGACAGATCCTTGTTGACGGTATCGATCAGAATGGAAACATATTTGCACATGTTCACTTCGCAGTACCAGTCGCGGGTCAGAAGTTCCGGAGTGCGGTAGATCAGGTTCGTGGTGTACACCCGGTCAAACTTCCCTTCCCCGTAGTACTGGTCAAATTTATCCAGACCGGAGGTGAACAAGCCGAAGGTCGCAAACAGGAAAATTTTCGCGGCACCGCTCTCCTTGAGCTGCCGGCAAACGTCAAACATAGAATCGCCGGAGGAAATCATGTCGTCAATTACGATACAGTTTTTCCCCGCGACGGAGTTGCCGAGATAATCGTGGGCGACAATGGGATTTTTCCCGTTGACAACTCGGGTATAGTCTCTCCGCTTCGAGAACATGCCGAGGTTCAGACCGAGCACGGATGCGTAAAAATTACACCGTCCCAGTCCCCCCTCGTCCGGGGAGATAATCATGGTCTGTCCTTTGTCCAGCAAATTGACATCTGTCTCCTTGCGACCGAAAGCTTTAATCATCTGGTAGGCGGTGCGTATACTGTCAAATCCCGCAAGAGGAATTGCATTCTGAACGCGTTCGTCATGGGCATCGAATGTGATAATGTTCTTGACCCCCATGTTGACTAGCTGCTGAAGGGCAAGAGCGCAGTCAAGGGATTCTCTTCCGGTGCGCTTGTGCTGTCTTCCCTCATAAAGCATGGGCATAATAACGGAGATGCGCGTTGCCTTGCCGGCTATTGCTCCGATCACGCGCTTCAAATCGGCAAAATGATCGTCAGGAGTCATCGGGACGGTTCTTCCGTACATTGTGAAGGTCTCACCGTAATTGAAGCAGTCCGAGATAATAAAGACATCTCTTCCCCGCATGGAATCGTGGAGCATGATTTTTGCCTCCCCCGAGGAAAAACGGTTGCAGTCGGCATGAATCACGTACTCCTGATCCTCCTCGCCCTCACGGGCCTTGTGCAGATAATAATCAACCTGGCTGACGAATGAATCGCATCCCCGCATCCCAATCACCGTCAGCAGACCATTCCCATGCTGTTCGTTCATCGTCGAAACGCCCCTCCGTGATCAAATAGAATCCTCGAGAAAAACGGACTGTTTGAGCCAAACGAGCCCATTTACATTATACACGTTTTGAGTTGTTTCGTCAAGATTTCCGGGAGAAGAAATCCTTACGAATGCGGGCATCGTTTTTCCGTTACCGTTTGATTTTGGGAAGAGAGCTTGACACCCCATTCCATTTGTGTTAGACTATCCTCGCGGAAAGAGGAAGGGGATTCGGAATACCAGAACCGCCTCCGGATTCTGCCCGCGAAGATGGGGGGAACCACTTTGATTGTTAGCTCCGGAAAAAGATGCGAGAAAAACGAGTGATTGGCTCAGCGAGGCCTGAGAATAAAAAAATGAGTTTGAAAAGAGGAACCAATCCTTTCCCGCGCACTTTTGGCGGAACGATTTGCACCCCATCCAAAACAAGATGTCACAGACTGGAGGATTGTCATGGGAAAAATCACTTTTATGGGCGCGGGCAGCACAGTCTTTACCAAGAATGTTCTTGGCGATTCCATGCTGACCCCTTCTCTTCGGGACTTTGAACTTGCTCTGTACGATATTGACCCCAAGCGTCTTGAAGAGTCTTATGTTATGGTCAACGCCCTGAACAAGAACATCAATGAAGGCCGCGCCACCATCACCAAATATCTTGGAATCCCCAACCGGAAAGACGCGTTGCGAGGAGCGGATTTCGTTGTGAACGCCATCCAGGTTGGAGGATACGATCCCTGCACCATCATCGACTTCGAAGTCCCCAAAAAGTACGGCCTCAGGCAGACGATCGGTGACACGCTCGGCATAGGCGGGATTTTCAGGGCCCTCAGGACAATTCCGATCCTTGCCGACTTCGCAGAGGATATGAGAGCCGTCTGTCCCAACGCGTGGTTTCTCAATTACACCAATCCGATGGCGATGCTTGCGGGATTCATGGAACGTTATACCGGAATCCAGACGGTTGGACTGTGTCACAGCGTTCAGGTCTGCTCGTCCCGCCTCCTTGCCGCACTCAACATGACCCCGAAGCAACCCATCAAAGAAAAAATAGCGGGAATCAATCATATGGCGTGGCTGCTGGAGATCTTCGACGCGGACGGAAATGATCTCTACCCCGAAATTCGTCGGCGCTCTCTGGAGGTGCTCAACGATCCGAACACGGATTGTGCGGACCTGGTTCGTTATGAATACATTCGCCGTTTCGGCTATTACTGCACCGAATCGAGCGAACATAACGCGGAATATAACAATCTCTTTCTCAAGGATCAGCATCCGGAGCTCATCGATCGGTATCATATTCCTCTGGATGAGTATCCGAGGCGCTGCATCCGTCAAATTGCGGACTGGGAATCCAGCCGGGAAAAATACATTGCCGGCGATGTAACTCACGAGAGAACCCGCGAATATGCATCAAAAATCATGGAATCCATCGTCACCGGAATCCCTTATCAGATCGGCGGAAATGTTCTGAACAACAACCTCATTACTAACCTTCCGAACAATGCTTGTGTTGAAGTTCCCTGCCTGGTGAACAGAAGCGGCATCCTCCCAACCGTTGTAGGAGATCTTCCGGAAATCTGCGCCGCCATGAATCGTACCAACATCAATGTCCAGCTGTTAACCATCGAGGCAGCCGTAACCAGAAAGAAAGAAGCTGTCTATCGGGCCGCCATGCTGGATCCCCACACTTCTTCCGAACTCACTATCGACCAGATTGTGGCAATGTGCGATGATCTTCTGGAAGCCCATAAAGACTGGATGCCATCCTATACCTGATCGTTCCCGTTTTCCCCTGTCAGTCAACCCATGCGCCCTTGAAAGCAGAAAGCTTTCAGGGGCGTTTTTTCAAAGGAAGACAATCACAGTGCCGCCAAATCATCCAACAGTAGGCTTGTGAAAAAACGTAAAACCTATTTCTAAAACAAACCACCCACAAAAACAGACCCGTCTCCGGTTCCGCTCGTATGTTTTACAGAATTGTAATTTATCATACTTGACAAATTATAGCTGTTATTTTATGCCGAAGAAGCCGATTTGTCAAAAGAAAAGACTGAAACAATCCAAAAGGAACTGAAACGTTGACACTCCCCCCGGCTGAAGCGTGGGGGGGTTCTCGTTTCGTTGTGTTGAGCGCATTACGCAG
>JAGAFM010000069.1 GCA_017612655.1 Clostridia bacterium
AGGGGAAGTTCCCGGTAGCATTCGGTTACGGCGCATCCGCCGCTTGTACTGCCGGAACCCGGTTCCACACCGAGGAATTCTTCGAGAAAGCGCTCCCAGAGATAGGAATAGAGCATCGGAGAGGGGGAACAGAAATAGACCGTTCCGTCTGCGGTGACGCCGTAGTAATTCTTTTTCAGGTCTGTTTCCGGCATCCCGTCGCGGTGGAAATTTGTCCCGAACAGAATCTCGTGCTCCGCCCATTTCACCGTATCATATTTATCGTTTTTGACGACCTTGAATTCCCACTCGGACCCCGTCGCGGCGGAAAGCGGATCTTTGAGACCGGAGAGCAGCGCCTTCCGGTTCAGCTTTACATAATCTTCTGTCGTCGGGAAGAACAGAACCGGGACATACTCGGACAGAGGAACGCCGCAGATGGTAAAGGATCCGTCCTCCGGAGCGGCGTATTCGGTTTCGTACTTTGAGGGAAGCGGTTCTTCCGTTGCGGGAGCCTCCTCTGTTACGGATTCCGAGGCGGGTTCGGTCCCGGGTTCTTCCGATTGAGATACGGGGATCTCCGAAAAAGCTGGCGGTTCCTTGGGCTGTTCGCCGCAGGATGCAAGAAGGGAAAGCAGCATCAGGACGGCGATCAAAAGCGTCGTAAAGCGTTTCAAGGCGGATTATCCTCCTGTTTCAGGCTTTGATTCTGGTGGGTCTTCTTTTAGCACATTAGAGAAATCGGCCGGGATCCAGCGAGCGGTTCCCGGGCGGTCACGGTCTTATATTAATTCTTCTGCCAGATCTTCACGTAATCGACTTCCATGATGCGCTTTTCGGTCTGATCGATGTCAAAGCCGTCGCTGAGTTCCAGAGACAGAATGAGCTGCTCGTCGACATGAGAGGTTCCGTATCCGAAACTGGTTCTCTGGATCAGGATGCCGTCCACGTAGAACTCGTAGACTTCCTCGTCCCAAAGCAGGGCATAGGTGTGGAATGCTTCCGCATAATCGTCGTACAGGTGATGGACTTCGCAGAGATCGTTGTCGAGTCCTGTGTTTCCTTCATAACCGGAAACCCAGACGCAGCAGGTCGTCAGGCTCGGTCCGAAGTTTTCCATGATATCGATTTCGGTGCCTCCATCTCCGATTCCGCCCTGCGACAGATCCGGATTGTAGGGACTCGGACCCTGAATCCAGAACGCAGACCAAAAGTCCCCGACTCCTCTTCCGCCGTTGAGGCTGCTCTTGATATTTGCTTCAAAAAAGCCACGAGTATACCACTGCTTGAGCGAGATCATGGCGCCGTACCAGCCTTCGCCGTATTCGCCGTCTGTCCGGTATTCGCCGGTGAGGGAAAGGATGCCGTCCGAAACGGTGACCTGGGACGCTGCGTTGTAACCGCCTCGACGTCCGCCGCTTCCGCGGTATTCCCAGATGTCGAGATTGAGGGCGTCGCCGTCAAACTGCTCGTCCAGAATCTGGGTATATCCCTTTGCCTTCAGCACTTCGTCCGTCAGGACGGGAATTTCGCGGTAGCATTCGGAAATCGCGCAGCCCGCGCTCGCTTCAGACGAACCGGGAGCAACGCCGAAGAATTCTTCGAGGAAGCATTCCCAGAGATAGTCGTAGAGAACGGGACTGATTGCGTTGAAATATACCGTTCCGTCCGCCGTAACGCCGTAATAATTCTTCGGCTGGACTTCCGGAACTCCCTCTCTGCGGAAGTTGGATCCGAACAGAATCTCATGTTCTGAAACAGGCGTGGTGTCGTAACGTTCGTTTTTCGCAACGGTGAACTCCACTTCCAGACCGGTTGCGGAGGCCAGCGGATCCGTCAGACCCTTGAGAATCTGCTTGCGGCTCATGCGCTGGTAGTCAGGTGTCGTCGGGAAGAAGAGAAGGAAGGAATACTCGGACAGGGGAGTGCCGCAGATCGTAAAGGATCCGTCCTCCGGGGCGACGTATTCGGTTTCATACTTCGAGGTCACCGGTTCTTCCGTTGCGGGCGGTTGCTCTGTCTCGGATTCCGATGTGGGTTCCGTATGGCTCGGTTCCCGGTTCTGTTGCGGGTTCTTCCGACTGGGATCCTTGGACATCCGTGGAGACAGGCTGTTCTTGCGGCTGTTCCCCGCAGGACGCCAGCACTCCGAGCATCAGAAGCAGGGTGAGCAGCAGTGCGACAAAACCTTTCATGGGCTGTTTTTTCCTTTCTTGGTATGATATAGATTGCATGTATTAATCTTGCGCAGCAGGTTTCTGCCAGATTCGGACGTAGTCGGTCCGCATTTCCATTTCCTGCGTGTGCTTGTCTCCCTTGGCGATCAGGGAAAGAATGATATGTTCGGGAATGGATGACGTTCCGCTGTAAAAGTCGCTGTAGGCGATCAGGATGCCGTCCACGAAGATCTGATAATAGTTTTCATCCCAGAGAACGGAGTATACGTGGTACTCCTCCGGATAGTTGAATCCCATGTTGTGGACTTCGTAGAGTTCGTCGGAAAGGCCTTCCGTTCCTTCCGCTCCGGCCACCCAGACGCAGGAACTGGTATGATCCGGTCCCCAGTTCTCCACGATATCCAGTTCCACGCCGTATTTCCCGCCCTGAGAGATTTCGTCGGTGTGAACCCCGGGTTCATAAATCCAGAACGCAGACCAATATTCCGTGTTCGCTCGGCTTTCGCAGTAGTTGACCTTGATCCGCGCTTCGATGTATCCGTAGAGATACGGCTCGCGTACGCACACCTCTCCGCCTCGCCAGGCCTTTACACCGTCGATTTCCGTTTCCCGTCCGAGGAAGACCAGGTCCCCGTTTTCCAGAAACATGTCGTCGTAGCAGATGTTGGCCTTGTAGCCTACGACTTCTTCGCTCAGGGCCCAGCGGTTCCAGTCGATCTCGTCGCCGTCAAAGTTGTCCTCGAAGACGAGTTCGTAACCATCCGCTTTCAATGCCTCGATATCGAATCTGGGAATCTCCCGGTAACATTCCTGAATGGCGCATCCCGCGCTGGCTGCACCGGACGCGTAGGGAACGCCGAAAAATTCCTCGAGGAACAGGCGGAACAGATGAGGGTACATCATCGGGGACGGGGTGGAGAAGTATACGGTTCCGTCTGCGGTGACGCCGTAATAGTTCTTCTGCATGTCGGTCTCTGGCATGCCGTCTCTGTGGAAATTGGAGCCGAGCAGGATTTCGTGTTCCGCCCACTTCTGGGTGTCGTACTTCTCGTTCTTGATGACCTTGATATCCCAGTCGGTACCGGTGGCGCTGCTGATGGAGTCCTTTAGAGGATTAACCACGAGCTTGCGTTCCATGTAGGAATAGTCGGAAGAGGTCGGGAAGTAGAGTACGAGAGAGTATTCGGAGAGCGGAATCCCGCAGATGGTGAAAGATCCGTCTTCCGGTGCGACGTACTCATACTCATACTTGGACGTAGCGGGTTCTTCAGCGGCGGGCGCCTCCGTTTCCGGTTCCGTCTCCGAAGCCTGTCCGGTCGACGGCTCCTCGACAGCGGATGACGGCGTTCCGGTGGACGGCGGTTCGTTCGGCGTCTGCTCCGCACAGGATGCTAATATGGAAAGCATCAGCAGCGCGGCCAGAAAAACGGACAGGATGCGTTTCATGGGAAAGACCTCCATTTGGAATTCAGTTTTCGGCTTTTTGCCAGATCCGGATGTAGTCGACGAACATTTCACGGGTGTCATCGTGGTCGAAATCCTGGTTGAATCTCGGGCTGATGGTCAGTCGGACGTCTTCAGGAACGCTAGAGGTTCCGTAAAAATAACTTGTTCGGCAGATCAGGTATCCGTCCAGATAGAC
>JAGAFM010000005.1 GCA_017612655.1 Clostridia bacterium
ACGGCTCTGTACCCGCGTCCGCCGTTCTCGGGGAAGACGCGTTTCGCGGCGTCCCGTTTTATCTGTCGCTGAAAGCCGGTCAGATGTGCCCCGGGGACGAGATCGTCCGGGGACTGATCACCCCGTCGGAAGCTGTCCTGAAGAGCAACTGGAACGTCCTGCAGGAACAGATCCTGTACGTTCTCGCTGTGGCGGAAGGAAACGCAGAATACGAACCGAGCGAAACGGCCATGCTGGCCTATGGCGCCGTCAGTACAATGCCGCCGGCTCCGGAAGGACTTCAGATTCCCCGGATTTTGGCCCCGGAAGACTTGACGTTCCAGGATAACGGCTGGAATTCCGCCGCCGGCAGCGATCTCCTGATGATCGCGGATGCCGGGGATTACCGAATCGTGATGGAAGCTTACGGATACGGCCTTTTTGAGGAACTGTACTGGGAAAATGCCTGCTTCCGGATTTCACGAGTCTTCTTTGTTGAAAAGGAATCAGGGGGCGAAGAACTCGCCTCAGAGCACGGTTGGACCGTATCTGTCGAGAAGGAGGGGGATTATTACAAAGATCTTACCTTTGTCCACGAGGACGGCCGCATCGTCCATTACCATTCCGGTTATCTTTCCGCCGAACCGTATCATCTGTTTTTCTCTCCAAACGGAACGAGAGTTGCCGTCGAATACAAACACAGTCTGGGATACAATGCCTTTGTCGTTGTCATTCTGAACGGAGATACCGTCCCCAACGGATATGTGGATTATATGCCCGGCTACTTCGGAGCCTACCAAAAAGGCTCTCTTGGCTGGATAGACGAAGACAACCTGGAAGGGATCAATGAATTCGGCTGGTTCCGCCTGAATCTCTATGAAGGGATTCCCGTGAGAGAACCCGATCATCCCGTTGCGTCAGATCCGGAAGTTCTGTCTCTCCTTACCATGACCGTTTCCGAACTGACCGATATCTACGGGCCTCTGGAACTCCAGTACTCCGAACACGGCCCCGGTCAGCCTGTGTACGCCATGAGCAACTTCCCGGGTGTTCTTCTGGTCTTTTCCCATCAGCAAATGTACGAACCGCTTCCTGAGTCCAGGATGCCGTCCGAACTGATCATCACTTCGGCTTATACCGGAACGATTCACGGAATCCGGATCGGGGATCGGGCGGAAGACCTGGTATCGATCCCCTGGTCCGATGCACAGTACTGGGTGATCGAAGGAACCGTCGCACTCTATGCGGCGTTTCCGGACGAAATCGTCACCTGTCTGATCAACGGAAGCGAGGAGTTTCATCTGCCGGCGGAAGATACTGCGTCGGAATATGACTGGACTCTCTGGGCGGAAGCCTTTTTGGAGAATCCCGCCGGGACCATTCAGGTCCTTCGAATCCGGAGCGTCGACTGAAACCCGTTTTTGAACAGTTCCGCCTCCTGCTGAACCGACAGCGGGGGAAAGGTCTCCTTTCCCCCGCTGTCCTTATGCGTATTTTCTGTTCAGGCAGATGAATTCCATTGACGGAAAGAGCGGTTTGTTGTATAATGAAAGAGCAAAGATTTCTCGCGGATTTCAGAAGGGAAGGAGGAGTAGCCCGTGATCGACGTAACTCTGCTGGGAACATCCGCGCTGATGCCGCTCCCGGACCGGGCGCTTGCCTCCGCCGCTCTCTCCTGCTCGGGCCGCATGATTCTGTTGGACTGCGGAGAAGGAACCCAGACTGCCGCGCGGAAAGCCGGCGTCAATCTGATGAAAACCGATCTGATTGCCCTGACCCACTATCACGGAGATCATATTTTCGGCCTTCCCGGGCTGCTCCAGACGCTGAACTGCCTGGGAAGAACGGAGCCTCTGTTCATCACTGGTCCCAGGGGAATCCGCGAGATTCTGTCCCCGATTCTGTCCCTCGCAGGGCCACTTCCGTTTCCGGTCCGGACCGTCGCGATTCCGAAGGCCGGGCTGCCGCTGGACAGTCTCGCCCCGGGCTGGCCGTCCGGCTCCTTGCTGCAGGCGTTCCCGACCCGTCACCGCGTCCCCAGCCAGGGATATCGCTTCTCGCTCGCCCGCGCCGGAAAATTCCGGCCGGACCGTGCGAAGGAACTGGGGGTTCCCGTTTCCTCCTGGAAGGACCTGCAGCGCGGTCTCGAAGTCACGGTTAACGGAACCGTTTTCCGTCCGGAGGACGTCCTCGGCGCCCCGCGCCGCGGGCTGAGCGTCTTCTTCTCGGGAGATACCTCGGTCTGTCCGGGACTGCTGGAAGGTGCAAAAGACAGCGATCTTTTCATCTGCGACGCCACCTACGGAGAGGACGAACAGACGCAGCTGGCGAAGGAACACGGACACATGACCTTTTCCCAGGCGGGCGAGGCCGCTGCCGCCGCTGGAGCGTCCCGTCTCTGGCTGATTCACTACTCCCAGATGATCACGTTCCCGGAAGAGTATCTGCCGAACGCCCTGTCCCGTTTCCCGGGTTCCGTCTGCGGCTCCGACGGCATGTCTCTCACGCTTCGCTTCTCCGACTGAGCCCAGAAACCGCGGCAAACGGGGAGTCACCCCCTGCGGCCCCTGATGTAACGGATTTGTAATCGAACTGTAAACAAACAGAATTTCCCCGGACGCCAGCCCTTTTCGATTGACTTCCCCTTTATCGTATGTTATAATGAGAGAGGGTCTGGAGATAATCCCGACGGAAGCCGGTCCGGCGCCGTATTCCGGCCCCGTAAAACGACAATGCCACGCCATGATCCATAAGAACAACTCAACCCGCTGAAACAGGCGGGTTATTCAAACAAGAAACGGAGGTAGACGCGCTCGCTCACCCCTATTCCTTTGGATGGGGCTGAGGGTTCGCCAAAAAGCAGATGAAACGCATTTCTTTTCTTACTGCAGTCCTTCTCCTTGTAGCCGCCCTGCTTCTTCTCGCCTCCTGCGGAGAACAGCCTCAGGAAACGCCGAAGGAATCGCAGCCTGCGGACAGCAGCCCTTCCGACTCCCAGACGGAACCGCAGCAATCCGATACGGAACCGGCTACGGAACCTCCGACCGAGACGCAGGAGCCCCAGTCGCAGGAACCCGTCACCGAACCTGACACCGAGGAAGCTTCTTCCGCGGACGATCCTGGCATCGTCGATCCGGAAGATCCGAACCAGGGAGGCACGTCCCCGGCCGACTCCGTTCCTGTCGGCACGGTTTACGCAAAGGGACAGTTCACCTCTAAAGAAAGCAACTACATTGCGCTGGTTCTCGACTGGTCTCTGACCAAACAGGCGAACGGGTCCGTTCTTCTTTCCATGACCGCAAGCCTCTCCACCTACGACATTTCCTCCAGGCCGAAACCGAACCTAGGCACCTTTATCGCAGGAAACGAGTCAAAGACCTTCTCGACACCTCAGATCGACTACACCGGCTCGGGAAGAACGCTGATTCAGCTCGCAACCGAAACCTTCGAACTAGCAGGAACTGAGGAATATCTCCCGCTGTCCGCCTCCTGGAAGATGATGGGATACTATCACGGACAGGAAATCGATTCTCTCGTCGCGGTCGGCGTCATCGATCTTCTGGATCTCCCGGCCGAATATCTCGTTCACTGAGCAAAAACCGGGCAGGAGGTCACCCGTTCCCTGAGTGACAGCCCCTCCACTCCACCGTGTGTGCAATTCGATACACAGCGGTTCAATCAAAATCGAGTAGGAGGGGGTGGCTAACCCCCGTCCTCTCACCGCACCGTACGTACCGTTCGGTATACGGCGCGTTCAACATTTGACAGAGTGTATAGACTCGTAAGCTTCCAGGATACTGTAGTACCCTGCTCTTGCGAGTCT
>JAGAFM010000070.1 GCA_017612655.1 Clostridia bacterium
AGTTGTTGTGCTTGCCGGATCCGTTGACCCCTGCGAAGGGCTTCTCGTGGAGCAGGCAGACCAGTCCGTGCTTCGATGCCACCTTCTGCATGATTTCCATCGTCAGCTGGTTGTGATCCGTGGCTACGTTGGTAGTGGTGTAGATCGGCGCCAGTTCATGCTGCGCCGGGGCGACCTCGTTGTGTTCGGTCTTCGCCATGATCCCGAGCTTCCAGAGTTCCTCGTTCAGCTCTTCCATGTAGGCCGCGACGCGGGGCTTGATCACGCCGAAATAATGGTCGTCCAGTTCCTGACCCCTGGGGGGCTTCGCACCGAACAGGGTTCTTCCTGTGAAGCGGAGATCCGGACGGGCGTCGTACATTTCTTTTGTGATCAGGAAGTACTCCTGCTCAGGTCCCACCGAGGAACGGACGCACTTGGCGGTATCGTTCCCGAAGAGACGCAGAATCCGGAGAGCCTGTTTGTTCAGCGCCTCCATGGAGCGGAGCAGCGGAGTCTTTTTATCCAGGGCGTGACCGCCGTACGAGCAGAACGCAGTCGGGATGCAGAGCGTCTTTCCTTTTATAAACGCATAGGACGTCGGATCCCAGGCGGTGTAGCCGCGTGCTTCGAAGGTTGCCCGCAGACCGCCGGACGGGAACGAGGAGGCGTCCGGTTCACCTTTGATCAGTTCTTTCCCGGAGAACTCCATGATAACGCCGCCGTCGGGTGACGGAGAAATGAAGCTGTCGTGTTTTTCGGCGGTAATGCCGGTCAGAGGCTGGAACCAGTGAGTGAAATGCGTTGCGCCTTTGGAAAGGGCCCAGTCCTTCATAGCATCCGCCACGGCGTTGGCGACCCCGGGATCCAGCTGCGCGCCTTCGTCGATCGTCTTCTTGAGCGACGCGTAAACCTTGGCGGAGAGAGTGGCCTTCATCACTCTGTCATCGAACACCATGCAACCGAAGTAATCCGACACTGTTTTCATGTTGAGTTTCTCCTTCTGATTCGAATAAAAGCGAAACGCCTCTCATGCGGGAAACATGAAAGACGTCATTGCCTTCATTGTTTTGGCGGAACGGTTCATCCGGAAAAGAGAAAGAGCGCCTTCGAGCTGACTGCTCAAAGACGCCATTGCCTTTTCACGCCGGCTATTATACACCCCTCCGAATCCTTTGTCAACCCCTTTTTTTGCCGTTTTTTTGATTTTTCCTGCAAAACCTGTCCGGATTATTCATTTTTCCTCTTGACAACCCGGGGAAATCAGAGTAAAATGCAGGAAGATGAGCAAAGGCGTTCATTTTCTGCGGGATCTCTCCCGCAAGAAATGGCGCCTTTTTTCAATTTCTGACACCGAATGGAAAGGGTGAACGCGAACATGAGAATGCGTGAAGGAGAAACCAGAATCCCTTCCGGATGCGCGATCGCCGCCGTCATTTCCAAAGAAGGAAACAAGATGACCGCGGAAAAAATCATAAAGGCGATGGTCCCGATGCACGACCGCTCCAACGGCCTTGGGGGAGGCTTCGCCGGTTACGGGATTTATCCGGATTACCGGGACTTCTACGCTCTGCATCTCTTTTTCGACTGCAGAGATACCCGGAAAGCCTGCGAGGCGCTTCTGAAGGAAGGCTTCGAAGTCGTAAAAGGGGAAAGCATCCCGACGAGAAAGATCCCTTCCATTACGGATGAGCCGATCATCTGGCGCTATTTCGTTTCGCCCCTGCGTTCGGTGCTCGCGGATCTTCAGCTGGATGAGAAGGAATTCGTGGCCAGAACTGTCATGAAGATCAATACCGAAATGAAAGGCGCCTACGTTTTTTCCAGCGGAAAGAACATGGGAACATTCAAAGCGGTCGGTTTTCCGGAGGACGTCGGTGCGTATTACCGGCTGGACGAGTACGAGGGCTACTGCTGGACGGCGCACGGCAGATATCCGACCAATACGCCCGGCTGGTGGGGAGGCGCGCATCCGTTCACTCTTCTGGACTGGTCCGTCGTCCACAACGGAGAGATCTCTTCCTACGACGCCAATCGCCGTTTTATCGAAATGTTCGGGTACAAATGCAATCTTCAGACGGATACGGAAGTCATTACCTACGTTCTCGATTATCTTGTCCGGGTGCAGGGCCTGACTCTGACCGAGGCGGCAAACGTTATCGCCGCGCCGTTCTGGTCCACCATTTTCTCAAAGACCGACGAATACGAAAGGAAAAAGCTTCAGTATCTCCGAACCGTCTTTCCGAGTCTTCTGATTACGGGACCTTTCTCGATCGTGCTTGGATTCGACGGAGGACTGATGGCTCTCAACGACCGTTTGAAGCTCCGTTCCATGGTGGTTGGAGAAAAGGACGACAAGGTGTTCATTGCCAGCGAGGAAGCGGCTGTCCGGGTCATGGAACCGGATGTCGCCAGAGTCTTCGCACCTTCCGGGGGTGAACCGGTTATCGTGACAGTGAGAGAGGGGGCGTACTGAGAATGGGAGTTGAATTCATCTATCCGGAATTCGAGGTGGAACGAAACGAGAACCGCTGCATCGCCTGCCGGGTATGCGAGCGCCAGTGCTCGAACGAAGTGCATTCCTACGATCCGGAAAAAGGAATTATGATCTCCGACGAGTCGAAGTGCGTCAACTGTCAGAGATGCGTCTCTCTCTGCCCGACCCGTGCGCTGAAGATCGTCCGGAGCAACTGTTCGCTTCGGGAGAATGCCAACTGGCAGAACGACACGATCCGGGAAATCTACAAACAGGCAAACAGCGGCGGGGTGCTGCTGTCTTCGATGGGAAACCCCAAACCGCTGCCCGTTTACTGGGACCGGATCCTGATCAACGCGTCCCAGGTCACCAATCCGCCGATCGACCCGCTGCGGGAGCCGATGGAAACGAAGGTTTTCCTCGGGAAGAAGCCTTCCGCAATCGAACGCGACCCCGACGGGAGACTGAAGTGCACGCTGGCTCCGCAAATCGAGCTCTCCATGCCGGTGATGTTTTCCGCCATGAGCTACGGCTCGATCAGCTACAACGCGCATGCTTCGCTGGCCCGTGCCGCTACGGAGCTCGGGATTCTCTACAATACCGGTGAAGGCGGTCTGCACGAGGATTTCTATCAGTACGGTCCCAACACGGTCGTCCAGGTCGCTTCCGGTCGTTTCGGTGTGCATGAGGATTATCTCGAGGCGGGTGCCGCGATTGAGATCAAAATGGGTCAGGGCGCCAAGCCCGGAATCGGCGGGCATCTGCCCGGCGCCAAAATCGTGGGAGACGTCTCCCGAACCAGGATGATTCCGGAAGGTTCCGACGCTATCTCTCCGGCTCCCCATCATGACATTTATTCCATCGAAGACCTTCGACAGCTCGTCTACTCCCTGAAAGAGGCGACGGAGTATCAGAAACCGGTCATCGTCAAGGTTGCCGCGGTTCATAACATCGCGGCGATCGCCTCGGGAATCGCTAGAAGCGGGGCGGACATCATCGCCATCGACGGATTCCGCGGCGGTACAGGCGCGGCTCCTACCCGGATCCGGGACAATGTAGGTATCCCGATCGAACTGGCGCTTGCCTCGGTGGACCAGAGACTCCGGGACGAAGGAATCCGGAACAACGTGTCGCTGGTTGCCGGAGGCTCCATTCGCAGCGCCGCGGATGTCGTAAAGGCCGTCGCACTCGGCGCGGACGCCTGCTACATTGCCACTGCCGCTCTGCTCGCGCTGGGATGCCACCTCTGCCGCTCCTGCCAGACCGGGAAATGCAACTGGGGAATCGCCACACAGCGTCCCGATCTGGTCAAACGCCTCAATCCGGACATCGGAAGCGCCCGCCTTGTCAATCTGATGACGGCATGGCGGCATGAAATCATGGAGATCATGGGCGGCATGGGAATCAATTCCGTGGAGGCTCTCCGCGGGAATCGTCTCATGCTCCGGGGCGTCGGGATGACGGAAAAGGAACTGCAGATCCTGGGGATCTCGCACGCGGGGGAATAAAACCATGAAAAGAGTCTATGTGAACGAAGAATGGTGCCTCGGCTGCCACCTGTGTGAATACAACTGCGCCTTCGCAAACTCGGGTCTGCGGGACCTGACGGCTCTGAAGGGGAAGAAAATCTTTCCCCGGATTCATGTTGAGGGCGACGACCGGATCACCTTTGCGGTTTCCTGCAGGCACTGTACCGACCCGATCTGCGTCAAGAGCTGCATTGCGGGAGCCATTTCGAAAAAAGAAGGTGTGGTCTGCATCGACCGCGCGAAATGCGTCGGCTGCCTGACCTGCGTCCTGGTCTGCCCTTACGGTGCTTTGACCCCCGGAGAGGACGGCGTGATGCAGAAATGCGAACTGTGCCTGAACAACGCCTGCGGTTCACCCGCGTGCGTCACCGGTTGCCCGAACCGCGCGATCGTCTACGAGGAAAGGAGCGAACGGCAGTGAAAGAGTACGTAATCATCGGAAACGGTACCGCCGCCGTAGGATGCGTGGAAGGAATCCGCAGCGTCGATCCCGACGGACCGATCACGATCCTTTCGAAAGAAAGCCGTCCGGTCTACTCGAGGCCCCTGATCTCCTACTATCTGGAAGGAAAGACGGATCTGGACCGGATGCGCTACCGTCCCGCGGACTTCTATGAAAAGAACGGATGCCGGGTCCTGATCGGCGAGACGGCGACCCGGATCGATTCCTCCTCGAAAAGCGTTTCGACCGACCGGGGCGGCGAAATCTCCTACGACGCTCTTTGCGTTGCTGCAGGCTCGTCCCCGTTTGTCCCACCGTTCGAAGGGCTGGAGTCGGTGGATCAGAAATTCACGTTTCAGACGCTCGACGACGCTCTTGCTTTGGAATCTGCACTCTCGAAAGACGCCCGGGTACTCATCGTCGGAGCCGGTCTGATCGGGCTCAAATGCGCGGAGGGAATCGCGGAGCGCGTCGGCTCCATTACCGTTTGCGACCTGGCAGACCGCGTCCTCTCGAGCATTCTTGATTCCGAGTGCGCCGCCTTGATTCAGCGTCACTTGGAAGAAAAAGGGATCCGCTTCGCCCTTTCCGACAGCGTGGTCCGCTTCGACGGTCACAGCGCCAGCCTGAAAAGCGGTACGGAAGTCGATTTCGATATTCTGGTTCTTGCGGTTGGCGTCCGTGCAAACACGGGACTGATCCGGGAGGCGGGAGGAGAGGTAAACCGCGGAATCCTCGTAAATGAGTCCATGCAGACCTCGGTTCCGGACGTGTTTGCGGCGGGAGACTGTGCCGAAGGGTTCGATTTCTCCTTCGGTGCAAAACGGGTGCTCGCCATCCTGCCGAACGCCTATATGCAGGGATACACGGCCGGTGTCAACATGGCTGGCGGAACCGCGTCGTTCTCCAACGCAATCCCGATGAACTCGATCGGTTTCTTCGGACTTCATCTGATGTCGGCAGGGACCTACGAAGGGGAAATGATCGAAGATAAGGGGGACGGAATTCTGAAACGGTTCTTCGTCAAGGACGGGCGCCTGAAGGGATTCATTCTCATCGGAGCGACGGACCGGGCAGGGATCTACACTTCGCTGATCCGCGAAGGAACCCCGCTTGACACGATCGATTTCGATTCTGCGGTAAAAATGGCGTCGAATTCCGTTTTTTCGCAGAAAACACGTAGATTTAAATTCGGAGGTGTGGTATAATAATGCGGATCAATACCGAAGCCGTCGATTTCAAAACGATCAACGAGACGCTGCGCAGCGGGGAATCCGACTATACGCTGACCAACTGCTGCGGACAGAGGTTCATCGCAGCCGGGATGTCCTCCCTGACCATACGGATCTCCGGCGTACCCGGGAATGCGCTCGGCGCCTATCTGAACGGCGCATCGATTACCGTGGACGGAAACGCGCAGGATGCTGTAGGCGATACGATGAACGACGGCTCGATTGTCATTCACGGCAACGTGGGAGACGCCGCCGGATACGCGATGCGGGGCGGAAAAATCTTCGTGCGCGGAAACGCCGGATACCGGGCGGGCATCCATATGAAGGCTTATCGCGAAAAAGTGCCGGTGATGGTTATCGGCGGAAAGGCCGGAAGCTTTCTCGGAGAATATCAGGCCGGGGGCGTTATCGTTGTCCTCGGACTCTCCGACGACGATCGCCGCATCGTCGGGAACTTTCCGTGCACGGGAATGCACGGCGGCAAAATGATCCTCCGGGCCGAGCCGGGCGAAATCCGGTTCCCCGATCAGGTGACCCCGAAACTCGCCGGACCGGATGATCTGGAGGAGATCTCCTCCTATGTCCGCGAATACTGCGGACTGTTCGATGCCGATTTTGACGGGATTATGGACTCTCCGTTTACCGTCGTAACGCCGGACAGCGGAAATCCTTACAAACGCCTATATGTGCCAAACTGACCAACGGGAGGTACTATGAATTACTCAAAAGACGAGGTTATGCAGTTCGTTGCGGAAGAGGACGTGAAATTTATTCGTCTTGCCTTCTGCGACGTGTTCGGAGTGCAGAAAAACATCTCCATCATGCCCGACGAGCTTCCGCGCGCCTTTACGTACGGAATCGCATTCGACGCATCCGCCATCGCGGGTTTCGGAGACGAGACGCACTCCGATCTTTTTTTGCACCCGGAGCCGGAAACACTGACTCCGCTTCCGTGGCGTCCTGAACACGGCAGCGTGGTGCGCATGCTCTGCCGCATCACTTATCCGGACGGAACTCCGTTTGAGTGCGACACCAGGAGTCTGCTCAAGAAAGCGGTCGACGATGCCGCTGCGGAGGGATACACCTTCTACTTCGGCGCGGAGGAAGAGTTCTATCTGTTCGAACTGAACGACTGCAACGAAAGGACCGACCGTCCCTACGACAAAGCAGGTTATATGGACATCGCTCCGGCTGACAAAGGGGAAAACATCCGCAGAGAAATCTGTCTGACGCTGGAGCAGATGGGCATCCAGCCGGAGAGTTCCCATCACGAGGAGGGCCCCGGTCAGAACGAGATCGATTTCCGCTATTCGGACGCTCTCAGCGCGGCAGACAATGCGATGACATTCCAGACTGTCGTCCGCACCGTTGCGCGCAGAAACGGTCTGTATGCGGATTTCTCCCCGAAGCCGATCGCAGACAAGCCCGGGAACGGTTTTCATATCAATCTCTCCGTCCGCTCCAAGGGAAGCGATGCTTTTTCCGGTATGATCGCCGGAATTCTTTCTCACATTGACGAGATGACCGCTTTCCTGAATCCTACGGATGAATCCTACAACAGGCTCGGGAAAAACAAAGCGCCCGGTTATATCTCCTGGTCTCACGAGAACCGTTCCCAGCTGATCCGCGTCCCCGCTGCGGTCGGAGAATTCAGACGGGCGGAACTCCGTTCCCCCGATCCAACCGCAAATCCCTATCTCGCGTTCGCTCTGATGATTTACG
>JAGAFM010000071.1 GCA_017612655.1 Clostridia bacterium
TACGGGACTTTTCAAAAGTTACCGGACGGGTTTATCGCCCTGGTTTTCCGAAGGGCGATAAGAACTGTCCGATCGGGGTATCCCCCTTCTTTAAAATCCGCGCCGGCGCTCAGGTCGCTCCCCAGCGTTGCCCTATCCTCCGCCGCGGCAAAAGCACCCAAATTATACCACGCCTATTAGATTTCGAAAAGGAGAAACGTATAATTGAATTCTCTTGCTGGGGGACTATTTAATTATACCAGGAAATCGGGATGGAAGAATTCGTACAGAAAGGGATTGAGCTCCTGACGACATACGGCGGCAAGATCGCTCTTGCGATCTTGGTGCTCGTCGTCGGCGCGATTATCATCAAACTGCTCAGCAAAGCAGTCAAGAAGGCGCTTTCGAAAACCAAACTCGACGCTATGGTTCAAACCGTGATCAGGAAAGTCGTCAAGATCCTTCTTGCCGTCATCCTCGTGATCGGAATCGTCGAAATCCTCGGCGTTCCGATGACGAGCGTTGTCGCTCTCATGGCGTCCGGCGGACTGGCGATCGGACTTGCGCTTCAGGGCGCTCTCTCAAATTTTGCGGGCGGCATCATGATCTTCCTGTTCCACCCGTTTAAAGTCGGAGACTATATCGAATCGACGGGGGCCGAAGGATTCGTTCAGGACATCAGCATCTTCTACACGACGCTCAAAACGCTGGACAACAAGAAGGTCTTTGTTCCGAACGGTGATATCATGAACGCCAACATCACGAATTATACCGCCGAGAATATCCGACGCATCGATCAGAGCTACAAAATTACGAACGATATCGACGCGGAGTTCGTCAAGACAGTCATGCTGAAGGCCGCGACCGAAACGCAGGGCGTGCTTGCCGATCCGGCTCCGTTCGCCAGAATGACGGCCGTCGACGACGATACCTACATCTTCGAGGTCCGCGCCTGGTGCGAAACCCCGAAGTACTGGGAGGTTTATTTCGACCTGATGGAGAACTGCAGCAAATCGCTTGCCGAGAACGGAATCGACGATCCCGAGGAACGGATTGCGGTCCGGCTCGTCAAGGAAGACGACTGAACCTGGGAATAAATCAAACAGCTCCGCCTTCTGAAAAGACGGAGCTCTTTTTTTGCGAAAAAACAAGAATCAAACGGTTTCTGGGGCCTCATGTACGGATCCGCTGCAGTGCCAGACGTCGAATCGCACGTCGGTCCGTTCGGGATCGCAGAGGATGCCGTAGAGGCAGACTTTCTTCCCGGAATCCTCTTTCTTCACGGGAAGATAGAACGTATAGTTGGCGTCCGTCTGTCTGACGCGGGCCTCCCAGACGTTGGCGGGATACGCGGGGGCGCGGGCAGGGAACACGACCGGTTCGCCGGTGCCGAAATCGGCCACACACCAGGCGCTTTCCCATCCATGGACGCCTTCCGCCGCGACTGCGAGCCAGTCTCCTTCGGAGATCTTCGGCAGCGTGAGGTCGATTTTGTGAACCGAAACAGGCAACTGAACGGACGGATGCGGCATCAGATTGTTGACGAAAGGATTGCACAGGGGCAGTTCTGTTCCGTTCTTCAGAAAACGGATCGCGTAAATCCGGTCCATTGGCTCCTTCAGACGGAATCTGCGAAGCGGGCCGACCCGGTAGGAGACAGTCAGAATCCGACCCGCTGCGGTCGTGCTGATATCGTATCCGAAACGGATGACGGGAGCGGTGAAAGACGGATTTTTGACGGAAACGGCGGCCGCTTCCGAGTCTTTCCAGCAATCCAGACCCTCCGAGTATTCGCCCTTCTCGGGAATCTGCGCGGCAAAGCAGTCCTCGACCGGCGTATCGGGATCGAAGCAGTCGATCTCCACGGTGTCGCAGTCCAGAATCTCACCCGCGTCGACCCGCAGGCATCCGCCCATGACCCGGAGACTGTCCGGGAAAGTGCGGGACAATCCGTCGAAGAACGTATCGTTTCTGCCGTCAAAGGCAAACCGGCCTTCCGGGCCGCGGGAAAGATAGGTGTGTTGGGAGAAGAACGCGTCGCGGCAGGCGTTGACTTCGGGGACGGACGAAGGGCCGGAACGTCTGCGGGACCGTGCTTCCAGGGAATCGTTGTCAACCCCGAACCGGGCAGCCTCGAGCAGTACTTCCGCCTGCGGGACCGCCGCGGGGATCATCGAGCCGAGAAGAACGGGAGCCCCTGGAATCGTTTCCCGGCGGATTTCTTTCGGTGTGCCGTCATCCGCTTCGCGGACTACGGTATATTCCGAATTCTCCAGGACCGGGAAAGCTTCTTCCTTCGGAGCGATCTCGAACAGGTAGGCGCGGAAGGGACGGAGCGTTACTTCCGCGGAGCCGTCTGCGGGATAATCTCCCAGAACGGTTTCCGTCGGATAGCGGCGGATCAGACGAACGGAGGGCACCGCTCCTGCGTAACCGCATTCCCGGAAGGAGAGACGGACGGTCTTCTCGTTCCAGGTTCCGTTGCCGAGTACCACGAAACGGTGCGATGCGCTGCCTCTTGCGACTGCAGAGGGACCGTAGGATTCCGGAAGCGGGAAGCCGTCGACCAGAATCGGCGCTGCTTTTCTGTGAAGATTGTATATCCGGGCGAGCAGAGGATACTCGTCGTCCCGCAGCAGCCACGGATTGGCGTAGATTTCGGGCGCCAGAATCAGGCTTCTCCCGAAGGCCTGGAAAATCAGATCGTCTCCGAAGAAATCCAGCGAAGAGGACAGGCAGACGCCGTGATCCTCAGCCAGGTGAAGAAGACCGTCCTCCCCGACCGGCAGTCCCCGGTCAAAAATCCAGCAGCGGTTGTGGGGACCGGTTTTCCTGTTGGCGGAATGGACGTCGCAGTACGTTTCCGCCCCCTGCCAGAGGAAGGTTGTGGCGTATTTCTCCGCCGAATACAGTTCCAGTCTGTGATTCAGCACGATCAGATCCGGGGAATACTCGCGGCATTCCCGGAGCATCTTGCCGAAGATCTCCGCTTTCTCCGGACGGAGGTGTCCGCAGACGGCATCGATTTTGAAAAGGGCAAAGTGATATTTTCTGCAGAGATCGACCATGAAATCATAGCGGGCTTTTTCTTCCTCAGGGGTATTTCCGAACCCGTCCGGGGAGCCCCAAAGGCCCATCCGGATCCCGATTTCCTCGGCGCGTTTCACCACCGGTTCGTACCCGTTCGGATACTGGGACCGGAATTTTACGCCGTTCGGATCTCCGTAACCCTGTCCGGCACCGTCGAAGTTTCCGGCGTCCCACGCGTAGATTTTGATCTGCATCCCGTATTCGCGTTTCAGCCATGCAAAGAAATCGAGATTGATCAGGGTCTGTTTCTCCGTGGATCCTTCATTCGTGTTGTTGACCCAGGAAAAATACTGGGGAATAGAAGGGGTTCTCGAATCCGCACCCGCTTCCTTGACCGTTTTCTTTTCCATGAAGGCAGTTCCTCCCTTAGGATCGGTTGAATTCCGGGGACGTTGCCTGCGACAGTTGTCCCCATCCTTGACGTTCTCCATTATACCACGCCGTTCCGGGAAAAACAAGATAGGATTCGCCATCAGAGGATAGTCTGGAGAAGTATCTTTTACGTCGAGAAAACATGGCTTTTTGTATTTTCAAAAGGCCTTGCGAGTTTCCCCGGAATCGTATATAATTGCAATCGCAGCAAACTGAACGTACGAAAGACGGATTGGGAGGAAATCGAATGATCTTTTTGAAAAACGGAGGGGCGGAACTGAACCGAAGAATCCGGGAGATCCTGGACGATCCGTCACGGCCGAGAACTCTGAGGGTTACGGGCTGTTACGAAATTGAGGAAACGGTTCTCCTGCCGTCCGACTTTACGTTGATTCTCGAAGACTGCCGTCTGCGGATGGCGGAGGGGGTTTACTGCAACCTGTTCCGAAACCAGGGCGCCGGGCAGAGGCTCCGGGACCGAAACATCCGGATTCTCGGACTCGGGGAAGCGGTGCTGGACGGGGGTCCGTACAACGGACTGTCCGAACGCAACGCCGGTCAAAACGGCCTGCCTGAGATCTGGAACAACAATCTGATCCTGTTCGCGAACGTCGACGGTTTCCATATTGAAGGGTTACGACTTGAGAATCAGCGGTGGTGGGCCGTCAACCTGCTGTTCTGCAGGAACGGCACGCTGAGGAATCTGGATTTCTGTGCGGACGACAGAAGGGTCGAGGAGGACGGCAGTCTGGTTCCTTACTTGTCCCATCAGGGAGACGGGTATTCCCGCTGCTATATTCACAATGCGGACGGAATCGACCTCCGCTGCGGCTGCCGTGATATTTTGATTGAAAACATTTCAGGCTTCACGCAGGACGACACGGTCGCGCTGACCGCGCTTCCTGGCCGGCTGGAAGCGGTGTTCCGCCCCTGCGAAGATGAGAAAGACGGGATGGACGATATCTGCCGCGTCACGATCCGGAACCTGTCCTGCGAATCGCTCTGTTCCATCGTCCGGCTTCTCAATCAGGGCGGCCCCCGCCTTTACGATATCAGGATAGACGGGGTACGGGACACGTCTCAGGGAAGCGCCCACATGGACCGCGGAATCTGCGCTGTCCGGATCGGTGACACCGGCCTGTACGGGAGCCGGCAGCCCGCTCCAGGA
>JAGAFM010000072.1 GCA_017612655.1 Clostridia bacterium
AGCCGCTCGAACGATTCGATCAGTCTTTCCAGGGGAAGGATGTAGCCGGACATCAGAAGAGCCCCGGCATATTGATTCCGCCGGTGATTTTCGACATTTCCTCGGTATTGACGTCATCGACCTTTTTGATGGCTTCGTTGACGGCCGCAGTGAGGACGTCGGTCAGGGTCTCGATGTCGTCTGGATCCACGATTTCGGGCTGAATGTCGATTGAGAGAACCGTTTTCTTCCCGTCACTCCGGATTTTGACAGCTCCGCCTCCTGCGGAGATCTCATATTCTCTGGCGTCGAGGTCTTCCTGCAGTGCCGCCATCTCATCCTGCATTTTCTGTGCCTGGCGGATCATCGCCTGCATGTTGGACGGGCCTCCGCCCATGCCGTGAGGCAGTCTAGCTTTCATCTTGATAGTCCTTTCGTACGGGTTTGGATTCTATTGCCGGTTTTTGATTCTTTTAGGATTCCGGAAATGCTCCGGATGCGATCAGCTCATCCAACGGAGAAGCCTCTGCGTCATCGATCTTTTCCACAACGGTAAAGGAAAGATCCGATTCGGCGAATGTCCTTTCTCCGGATTCGGTATTGATCTTCGCAACCAGTCTCCCGCGGAATGTCGGGTCGAGATCGATCAGATTGGGGAGCATCAGGTTGTCCGTCTCGATCCGCAGTGTTCCGTCTTTCTCGCTGAGGAACGCTCTGCTGTTCCTGAAGAAGGGATATAGAGAGACGTCGCTGTCGCGAAGGCGGTCGACCACATGCGTCCAGCGGGAGAACGGCACAGACTGCTCATCCTTTCCGGAGGGTGCAGACTGCTCGCTTTCCGACGGCTCTTCGATCGGGGATTCTTGGCTTCCTTCCGGGACGGGAACGGAAGAGGATGCCGGTCCCTGGATGGGCTGGGACGCTTCTCCGCGGGGAAGCGAGGAGATCCGTTCCTCCAGTTCGGAGAGGCGGGTAAGAACGGAAAAGCTGTCCGTGTCCAGGGTGGCGTCGCACAGTCGGACCAGAGCCATTTCGACAACGATCCGGGAGGGACCGGTCCCGCGCTGAAGCTGTGCAAGAGTGTCGTCCAGAATCCGGATCTGACGGAGCAGGGCGGGAAGGGAAAAGGCGGAGGCACACTGCTTCGTCCAGCGGAGTTCGTCCCCGATCACGTCCAGGAATCGTTCGGGCCGGTCCGGAACGGTTTTGCAGACAAGCATGTCCCGGTAGAAAGAGAGCAGGGCGCCCCAAAGGATCTTGATGTCCAGCGAGCTGCCGTATTGCTCTTCAATGACGGAAAAAAGGGAGGGGATCTGCCGCTTCAGAACGGCGCAGACAATCTTGACGGATGTTTCAACGGTGCTGACCCCTATCAGACGCGCAGCCTGTTCTTTGGTCAGATCCGAAGAAGAGCGGAGACAGAGTTCAAGCATCCCGATCGCGTCGCGCATCCCGCCGTTCGCGGTGGTGGCGATCATGTGAAGAATGTCGTCTCCGATCCGCATCTCGGTACCGGTTTCCTCCGTTTCCCAGTTGACAATGGAACGAAGCCTTCCCGCAATGTCCTCCGCACCGATTCTGTGAAAATCAAACCGCTGACAGCGCGAGAGAACGGTGGCGGGAATTTTCTGCATCTCCGTCGTGGCCAGGATGAAGACGACGAATTCGGGCGGTTCCTCAAGCGTTTTGAGGAGCGCGTTGAACGCGGGGACGGTCAGCATGTGAACTTCGTCGATGATAAAAACCCGCTTTCTGCACGCGGTCGGCGCATAGAGGACGCCGTCCCGGATATCCCGGATATTGGATACACCGTTATTGGAAGCGGCATCCATTTCGACGATATCCGTGATCGATCCGGTTTCCATGCCCCGGCAGACGGGACAGACACCGCAGGGACTGCCGTTGACGGGATTCTCACAGTTCAGTGCGCGGGCCAGGATTTTCGCGCACGTCGTTTTTCCGGTTCCCCGCGATCCGCAGAACAGATAGGCGTGGGATGTCTTGCCTTCCTGAATTTCATTTTTCAGGACAGAGGTGATGTGCTCCTGTCCGACGACGTCGTCAAACGACTTCGGACGGTATTTCCTGTACAACGCGACGCTCATGCCTACCTCCATGATCACGGAAAAAGGGAAGGGTGAGGAGAACAGTAAGGCCATACACCTTTGATTCGATTTAAGCTTATGAACGCAACCGAAAGACACTTCCTCCGGACAGGCACCCTTGCAACACACCGAAACACTCTGCTTAATGCTGCTTGGTTCCCCACCTGACATGGTTCACAGCATCCGATTGCGCAAGACCCATCCCTCAACGAAACTGCTTAGGGAGACAACTTTCACAAACCGAAACCTCATAAAGGAAACTACCCCTGCTGTAGCGGATTGCAGGTACAAGGCACCGCTGACGCCCCGGCTGGTATGGCCCTAGTCTTCTCCTCACCCTTTGAGATCGTTCTTGTGTCCTATTATTATAACAGATTTTGTTCAGGGATGCAAGTGCTTTTCGGGTTTTTGAACAGGGAAAAAGAAGGGGATTCCGCAACGGTTCCGGTACCGGCTCCAATGGAAAAACCCGGAACTTTCCCGTGGAAGAATCGATGATTTGTTTACAGCGCGTTCATAATTGTAAATCCATTCTATGCTATAATCATATATTAGACTTGAGTAAGATCGGATGCGTTTCCCTGAGAATTCAGAGGAGGCCGCATCCTGTTTCCCATCATCTTTCCGCCCGGGCCTCCTGGATGAGCTGAAACTGTTCGGGCTCTGGATGAAGGGAATAGAGAGGAAATTGCTATGATCCTTTCCTTGGAAAAGCGGGAGTTCTTCCGCTGGCTGGATTCCGATCTGACGGATCCCGGGACAAAACAGGAACTTGCAGGCCTTCTTACCGGCGATTCACCGAGCTCTGTTTCGAACCGCGGAGAATCTTTCCCCCCGGTGGACGAGGAGGCTGTATTTGACCGCTTTCACTGCGGACTGTCCTTCGGAACCGCAGGCCTGCGGGGAAAGATGCGGGCCGGACTGAACGGGATGAATGTATACACTGTCGGACAGGCGACCCAGGGAATGGCAAATCTCATTGTCTCTTCCGGACCCTCCGCAATGAAGGCAGGGGTTGTTATCGCGCATGACTGCAGAAATCATTCCCGGGAATTCGCGGAACGGAGCGCTGAGATTCTGGCTGCCAACGGAATCCGGGTCTATCTGTTCGAGAGCCTGCGTCCGACGCCGGAACTCTCCTTTGCGATCGGGTACCTCCGCTGTACGGCCGGAATCAATATCACAGCGAGCCATAATCCGAAGCAGGATAACGGATTCAAAGCCTACTGGAGCGACGGTGCTCAGATCGACAATACGCTGGCCCGTGCCGTCTCCGAAGAAATGCGGAAAACGGATATTCTCACCGGAGTGAAGAGGATTCCTCTTGCTGAAGCGATTGCCACCGGACTGGTTTCGATCATCGGAGAGGAAATAGATCAGCGCTATCTGGAGACCATCCTCGCGGAACTGGTCGATCCGGAGATTGTAAAACAAGCGGCTGGATCGCTGCGGATCGTTTATACTCCGCTCCACGGTACCGGCTACCGTCTGGTACCCGAGGTTCTTTCCAGAATCGGCGTGACGCATCTGTATCCGGTTCCGGAGCAGATGATCCCGGACGGAGATTTTCCGACGGTCGAACGCCCCAACCCTCAGTATCCGGAGGTGTTCCGTCTCGGAATCGATATTGCTCAGAAGGAGCAGGCCGACCTGATCATTGCCACCGATCCCGACGCGGACCGCGTGGGAGTCATGGCAAAAGGGAAGGACGGCATCTTCTCGTGCCTGACCGGGAATCAGATGGGGGTCCTGCTTCTGGACTATATCATTCAGTCTCTGCGGCGGCTCGGAAAACTCCCCCGGAATCCGTACGCAGTCCGGAGTATCGTCTCCACCCCGATGGCCGACCGGGTCTGCGAGGCAAACGGTGTCCGCATGCTGACTTCCTATACCGGATTCCGCTTTATCGCCCTGCGGATTAACGAGATGCAGAACAGCGGTAATCCGGACGGCTTCCTTCTGGCTTTCGAGGAGAGTTACGGTTATCTCCGCGGTTCCTATGCAAAGGACAAGGACGGGGTCGTAACTTCCATGCTGATTACCGAAATGGCAGCCTTCTACCGTCTCCGCGGAATGACGCTGATCGATGCGATGGAGGAAATGTACCGGAAATACGGGGCGTGTCTCGACCGGACTGACGAAGTTCTGGTGTCCGATGCGGAAAAGAAAAACAGAATCCTTTCCGGACTTCGCGAGAATCCCCCCGCAACTCTGGGTGGGGAGGCGGTCTGTGAAATCAGCGACTATCTGAGCGGTATCTGCAGAAACGTCTCCACCGGCGCAGTTTCCCGGCTTCCGTTCGAACCTTCTGACGTTCTCTCCTTCCGGTGCGAATCCGGAACCTCCGTCATGATACGTCCTTCTGGCACGGAACCGAAAATCAAGATTTATATTTCCGTTTCCTCCGCTTCGCTGGCCGGAGCCGAGGAACGGATGGCATCCTGCCGGAGAGATACCGCCCGGTGGTCCTGAACCGGCGCCTATTTTCTTCGAATCCTTCCTTTCGCTTTTCAAATAACAGAGAGGAGCAGGCACTCTTTGCTTTTCGTTCCATCGGAAGGCGTCTTGCCTGAAGTATTATGAATCAATCCAGAAATCCGCAGCGCACCGTATTGATCGCTTCTTTTTGCCTGGGGATCGCTCTCGGAATCTTCCGCCTGATCGTTGACCTGGCTTATCTGGAGCCGGAGGTGGAACTTTACCGCAGAGGGAGCGTTCCGCCCGTGATTCTGAAAGTACTTCTTTGCGTCTGCGTTGTTCTCGCCCTTCTGACCGTCTTTGTCGTCCGCAAAAAGGATCAGGGTCTGACCCTGAATAACTCCGGTACGGTTCTTTCGTTTCTGGCCCTCCTCCTGGCCCTGCTGATTCTCGCTTATGTCGTCGTGCTGTTTGTCACCCAGCTGAAAAGCGGTTTCTCCACAATCCGTCCTCTGTTCGGCCAGTCTGACGGTTCCTCCTCCACAGCTCCGGCGGACTCGCTTTCCGTTTTGCTTCTGTTTGTGGTTTCATTTCCTGTTGCCGCCTATTATCTGGTCTGCTTTTTCGGGAAAAAGAAGAACGAGCTTCGCGCCGGCCTTTCCGTGTTTCCCATTCTGTTTTATATTCTGATTGTCATTCACTCTTACTTTGATTCCTCGGCCGCTCTGAACAGCGATCCGAAAGTGATGCTGCTTTTGTCGCTGATCGGTTGTCTGCTCTTTTCCGTGGAGGAGGCTCGCGCGGTCATTGAGATCCCGCGAAAACGGACCCTTCTTGCGTTTTCCTGCCTTTTCATGATCTGCGCGATTCCGCAGGGGGTCTCCTCTCTCGTGCTGAACCTGTCCGGAACGCTCTCTTCGGAGTGCGGGTTGATCCTGCCCTGCATTATGATCGTCTATCCGCTCTACGCTTTCTTTTCTCTGATCAGGCCCGCTCCGAAAGCGGAAGCCGCTTCTGCAGAATCGCAGAAACCGGCCAGCAACCCGTAATAAACGAATAAAAAACTGCGGCAACGGATGAATAAAACCCATTGTCGCAGTCCTTCTGTCCGGGGATTCAGTTTTCTTTCTTCATGATGCTGTCATAGAGATCGCCCCGGGGAATTCCGTACTCTTTCGCTGCTTTCTTGACCGCTTCCAGCCGCTTCATTCCCGGATTCTTATCGAGAATGGCCTGGACGTATTCCTCCGGGGACAGGGAACTCTGAACAGACCCCTCTCTCCAGGCGTCCGCTGGGCATCCCTCCAGCACAATCACATACTCGCCCCGCGGCTCAGCCGATTCATAGCGGGAAACGGCCTCCCCGAGCGTCATCCGGAGTGTTTCTTCATTCCGTTTGGTCAGTTCGCGGCAGAGAGCAATCCTCCGATCCGGCCCGAAGGCGTCCCGCAGACTCTGAAGAGTCGACTTCAGACGGTGAGGCGCTTCATAAAGCAGGACGGTCCGCTCTTCGTATTTCAGTTTTTCAAGCCTTTCCGCCTTTTGTGCTTTCTGTGTCGGAAGAAACCCTTCGAACACGAATTTTCCGGTCGGGAGGCCCGAGACGCTTAAAGCGGTAACCGCGGCGCAGCACCCCGGAATTCCGATCACGGGAATACCTTCCTCCGCACACAGAACCACGAGATCCTCTCCCGGATCGCTGATGGCCGGGGTTCCGGCGTCCGTGATCAGTGCGCAGGACGCTCCTTCCTTCAGCTTCCGCAGGATTTCCTCTCCTCTTGCTTTTCGATTGTGTTCGTGGTAGCTTATGAGCGGCGTATGGATGCCGAAGCACTGAAGAAGATTGGCAGAATTCCTGGTATCTTCCGCCGCGATGAAAGAGACTTCGTTCAATACCTTCAGGGCGCGGGGAGACAGATCGGAAAGATTTCCGATCGGTGTCGCGACGAGGTACAGGGTTCTGGGGGTTACCCGGTTTTTCTCTGTCTCCTCCGACGTGCCGATCCGGTTTGTCTCAGGGGTGATAATACCGTTCATCGAATCCTCCGGTTTCATAAATGTGTCTGCAGGCATCCGTTTGCTTTCCGTTTCTCTCCAGAATAAGGGGAGGTGTGAGATACAGCCCGGAAGAAGCGCCTTTTTTCGCTTCCACCAGGATCAGGCTGGCCGGGTGTTCTTCCGATGCATACACTGCGGTCATACGCTTGGGCGTCAGCCCGGATCGTTCCAGAGAGGCAAACAGTTCCTGCGTCCGGTCCGGCCGGTACACGACCGTAAAGTATCCTCCCCATCTCAGCAGCCGGGAAGCGGTTCCGCAAAAGTCCGAGATATCTCCGTAAGTCTCTCTCCTGGCAATTTCTCGAATGCTTTCACTGCTTGCGAACCCGGAGTTCGGACGTAGGTACGGAGGATTGGCAAATACGGCGTCCGCCTCGCCCCCACAGTCGGCGGCGGTGATCGTGCGGAGATCGCGGACCAGGACCGAAATCCGGTCGGAAAACCCGTTTTCTTCCGCATTCCGCCGGATCAGATCTCCGTATTTCGGCTGGATTTCGACGCATGAGATGGCTGAGAAGGTCTTTCTGGAGAGACAGAGCAGGGAAATGACCCCGGTGCCCGCACCCAGTTCCGCTGCGCGTCCTTCCGGTTTTCCCCGAAGATAGGCAGAGAGCAGATAGGCATCGGTCCCGAACGAGAGACCGTCTGTGTCAAAGGTCAGGCGGAGCGACTCGTTGATTTCTTCCGTCTTTTCCACTGCTGCTTCTCCCCCCTCCGTGTTCTTAATGCCTATTATAACATAGTTCTGCCGCCCAGTCCACTCTCTTTCTCACAATTCTTCCCTAACCGCCCGAAAGGAGATGCGCTCATGTCGGATTATCGACCTGTAGATCTGACGCAGTACCCGGTACTGCTGCAGAACTACGCCAACTATAAGATCGTGATTCAGGGAAGAGCACGCTCAACGGTCGAGGATTATCTGAGCGATCTGATGCTGATCTGCAGGGTCCACCGCAAACTCAGGGAAGGTTTGCCGGACGATCCTTCGGAGATTTCCGTGGATCCGGACCTTTCGTTCTTCGAGTCGATCAGCAGAGAAGATATTTACAACGTGTTTTCTTTTCTCACGACCGAGCGGGGGAACAAGGCCGGAACCCGTGCAAGAAAACTGTCCGCTCTCAAGTCGTTTTACAAGTACCTGACCGTTACGGAACGGATGACAGAACACAATCCCGTCTCCGAAATCGACAGCCCGAAAATTCCCCAGCGCCTTCCCAAATACCTGA
>JAGAFM010000073.1 GCA_017612655.1 Clostridia bacterium
AGACTCGCAAGAGCAGGGTACTACAGTATCCTGGAAGCTTACGAGTCTATACACTCTGTCAAATGTTGAACGCGCCGTATACCGAACGGTACGTACGGTGCGGTGAGAGGACGGGGGTTAGCCACCCCCTCCTACTCGATTAAAGGGCAGGGGCGGGATCAAGCTTCCGGCTGCTGAGGGATCAGGCCTCTCATAAGGATCGCCATGGTCGAAGAGCCGGTTTCGGCAAGGGAATACTCTCCGCCGGAGAGGCACCAGTCATAGAGGATGCCTCTTTCACAGAGCGCGTAAATCCGGACCAGTTCCCGCACGCTGTTCTCTTTTGTGATTTCTCCTCTGGACTGACCTCTTTCGATAATTGACCGGAGCAGTTTGTAGTAAACACGGTTCTTGTCCAGAAACTGCTTTTCCCCATTCTGTGTCAGCTGTGTTGCATAGAGCCGCGCAAACAGGGAAAAATCCACCTGCTGTTCGATCATGAGAAAAAGCTCGTGCGTCAGGAAGAGCAGGGTATCCATCGCGTTCTGCTCGGGATCCAGCTCGCGGGACAGCGCCTCGTATTTTTCATCGAACAGGTAGGCCATCGAGCCGAGGAGAGCGTCTTTCCCGCTGAAATAGTGGTAAAAGGAGCCCCGGGATGTTCCGGACTCCCACAGAATTTCTTCAATGGTCGTGTGTTCGTATCCCTGTTCGTAGAACAGCTTCCAGGCTGCGGATACGATTTTTCCCTTGATATTCGTTGAACTCTTCACTGCAAAGGCCTCCAATCATAAACTGGACGAAAGGGGGAACCGGGATGCAAAACCGCAGAAAAGCATTTCTTGAAATCACAAACCGCTGCAACTTATCCTGTTCCTTCTGCCCGGGGACGGGAAGAGCGCCCGGCATGATGGACCGGGAGACCTTTTCACGGTTCGCGAAGGAACTGTCAGGATGGGCCGGTTATCTCTGGTTCCATGTTTGGGGAGAGCCGCTTCTTCATCCTGCGCTACCGGATTTCGTCGGAGAAGCGAAAGGGCTTGGAATGCGTCCCATGATCACGACAAACGGAACGCTGCTGCAGGAGCGCGGCCCGGAACTGCTTTCGAAAGACTCGATTCCGTTCAAGGTCAGCATTTCTCTGCATTCCTTCGAGGCAAACCGTGGCTGCGACTGTTTGAACTCCTATCTGGAGGATTGTTTTGCCTTCGCCCGTGAGGCGGCTGCCCGCGGCTGTCTGGTTGCCTTTCGGCTCTGGAACACCGGAGATTCGGGACGGGGATTTGCCCAAAACGAAAGAAACGGGGAAATCACCGATCAGTTAAAACGGGCTTTTCCGGCGGAATGGACGCGGAACCGTTCCGGCTTCCGGCTCGGAGAAGGAATCTTTCTGGAGACGGCAAACCGGTTTGACTGGCCTAGCCCGGAGGGACCGGATTTCGGAGGGACGGGCTTCTGCTACGGTCTGCGGGATCAGGTCGGCGTGCTGTGCGACGGAACCGTCGTGCCGTGCTGTCTCGACGCAGAGGGAGTGCTCGCGCTCGGCAATCTGAAGGAGTCTGCGCTGGAAGAAATCCTGGCTTCGGACCGTGCCAGGGCGATCTACGATTCCTTCACCCTGCACCGGTGCAGGGAGTCCCTCTGCCGCCGGTGCGAACGGTCGCAAACTTACCGCACAGTCGGGAAAGGCGAAGCGTAACGCTTCGCCTGTTGTTTCCTCTCAGTTGTTCCAGAGCACTTCCGGATAGGTCCCGGACGCGATGACGTCCGTGAGAAACTGCTGGACCAGCGGCCGGTCTTCCTTGTAGGTGACGCCGTACCACTTTGCGTCCGTGTGCAGGACCTTGACATCCGCCTTGTGATCCCGCATGATGTCTCCGACTACCGTCGGCAGCAGATACTCGTCCTTCAGGGGGTTCTTCAGATTGCTGAAGAACAGGTAGGAACGTTCTTCGAGTTCCCGGAAAATGGAGCTGGGGAATCCCCACATATTCATGGAAACCGGAGTCTCTTCAGACAACTCCGTCCAGCCTGTTTCCTCTTCGAAGTACTGAGTCTTTCCGTCCAGACGCTGAATTTTGGTGCGCTCGGTTACGGAAATCAGCATGTCATTTTCATCTACTTCGCATACGCCGCGCGCAACGGTTCCGTTTTCGGAGAGCGTATTCTTGAGGACAAACCCGCACATGCAGTAATGATGATCCTCGCCTTCTTCGGGAAGCGAACGCAGAAACTCCGCCATCTTGCGGAAAGAATCCCTCCCGTAGAAGTCGTCTGCATTGATCACCGCAAACCGATCAGACCCGACTGCGTCTCTGGCGCAGAGAAGCGCGTGGGAAGTCCCCCACGGCTTGACCCGACCCTCGGGGACGGTATATCCCTTGGGGATATCGCATAATTCCTGGAACGAGTAGTCCACTTTGACTTTACTGCGGATCCGGCTTCCGATGGTTTCTTCAAAAGCGGCGTGATGTTCCCGCTTAATGATGAAAACGACGTGATCGAAACCGGCCTGAATAGCGTCGTAAACGGAATAATCGATGATGAACTCGCCGCCCGGGCCAAGGGGATCTATCTGCTTCAAGCCTCCGTATCTGCTTCCCATCCCGGCCGCCAGAATGACTAGGGTCATGATTCAAACCTTCCTTGTTTATGATAAACGGCCTTCGGCACGCACGTCAATTGTACCACATATTACCCAGCTTTGGAAGGGATTTAGGAAAAATCTTTCCCAAAACCGTGGTTTTTCCCGAGTGGACTGCATTGAGAAATTGATTCAGGTGTACCCGTACGTCCGCGCGGTGCTCAGCGTCTGTTTGCAACGCAGTCCATTTTTAACTATTTGAGAAAAAGAATCCTTGGGAATCAGGAAAAACCTGATTCTGAAAAATCGAAATAATTTAAATTTTACACCTATCCATATCATACCCCTCGGCACTATAATAGTGTAGCCGCGTACATAGAACCAATCCTTCGATTCTGTTACAATCGAGTTTCAGATCGCTACGACGCAGAAGACCTGGCTAGCGAGATACTTTGTAGTGTTCTGGAAGGGCTTGAAAAGTACAGCATTGAGTCTCGATGCTTGGATATGGAGAGTTGCTCGAAACAGATATGCACGGTTCTGTGACGGAAAGAAAAGGCAGAGCATGATGTTCCTCGGAATAGATAATCTGGTAGCACTTTTGCGTTTTCTTTGAAAAACAATCATTTTTGGAATCCTCGCGGATTCATGTTGAATTAGTAAGAAAAACGTGCTAAAATGAGGACAATCCGCTGGGCTTTCGTTTCCTTGTTGCGGAGAACAGGACGGATTGATTCGGAAAGGGAAGGGGTACGGGATGACGACACGGAAAAAGCAGATGTTTCCTATTGTCGGTGACTACGTGGTCTATGCTGTCATCTTACTAATTGCTGCAATATTCTTCTCACTTTTCTTTCCGAAGGCCGGAGATAAGAGCTTGCGGGTCATCCGAATCCAATCCGGGGAAGATGTGGAATACTACGACCTGAATTCAGATCGAGAAATCTCTGTAGATGGGGAGGACGGCTTCACCCTAACGCTTTCTGTTTCGTCCGGCACGGTCCGGGTCGTTCAGGCCAGTTGCAGGGATCATCTTTGCGTGAAAACGGGCGCTATTTCGGAAGAAGGACGTTCAATCATCTGCCTTCCCGCTAGGGTTATCATCACCATAGAAGGAGGTGACGGTTCCGATGAGGACGTCTTCCTCCCGTAAAGACCCGGCGCGCCGGGTGGCAGAACTGGGGATCCTGCTGGTTCTGGCGATGGTCTTTTCCTATCTGGAGGCCCTGTTTCCCATTCCTCTTCCTCTGCCGGGAATCAAACTCGGATTTGCCAACATTGCGGTGATCCTCTGCGCCTGCTACTGCGGGCTTCCGGAGGCGCTGCTGCTGAATCTGCTGCGGGTCGTCCTGTCCGCGATTCTGTTCGGCAATCTCAGCGGACTTCTTTTCTCTCTGTCCGGCGCCTTCTTTTCTTCTCTGACCCTGATTTTCCTGGTTTTATCGTTCCGGGGATCCGTTTCGGTTCTCGGAATCTCCGTTGCCTGTGCGGCTTCCCACAATCTGGGACAGATTCTTTGCGCTTCCTTCCTGCTTCGCGGATCGAGCTGGATCAATCCTTCCGTTTTTTCTTACATTCCAGTTCTTCTGTTGGCTTCTCTGATCACCGGGACGATTACCGGGATTCTGCTGAAACTGCTCTTTGCATATCTGGAAAAGACCGGAAAAGAACTGAGGTACAGTTTGCTATGAAAACCATTCCGTCCCGTCTGGTCGCCGTTGGGATTGCAATTCTCCCCGCCGTTCTATGTCTGGCGATCCTCCTGATTTCCCGCGGCTGCGGGGAGACCGTTTCCTATCGGAGCAGGGAAACCTTTGCGATGGACACGATTTTGTCTTTTCGCCTTCCCGATACGGTGACTGAGGAGCAGTATCAGGAGACTCTTGCGCAGATCAAACGGCTGGAAGAGATTTTTTCCAGAACGGTGCCCGACAGCGTTACTTCCCGGTTCAACCGTTCCGAATCCGGGATGGAAATAACGGATCCGGATTTCCTGGCGCTGCTTTCCCGTTCCTTGGAGATCGCCGGGCAAACAGGGGGCGCTTTTGACCTGACGGCCGGTCCCTTGACGGAGATCTGGGATATTACCGGAGAGAATCCCGAGATACCGGACGAGTCGGAGATCCAGACGGCCTTGACTGCGGTCGGGTATCGGAAGCTCACTCTGCAGGACGGTTTTCTCTCCAAAGAGAATTCCGGAGTGTCCCTCGACTTCGGAGGGTGCGCCAAAGGATATATCTGCGAGGCGGTTCTGAATCAACTCAAACAGCTTGGGGTTGAATCCGGAATCCTCTCGTTCGGCGGCAATGTCGGAATTCTCGGGCCGCTGGAAGGGAAGAGTACCTGCAGGGTCGGGATCGCAAACCCGGATTCTCCGGAGTTCGCTGCTGGGTACCTGTCGGTTGATCGCGGATTTGTCTCGGTTTCGGGAGATTACGAACGGTATTTCGAAGCGGACGGCAATCGGTATCACCACATTTTCGATCCGAAAACAGGCCGACCCGCTCAATCGGGCGTCCGCTCGGTCGCCGTCTGGTCGGAGGACGGAACCCTTGCGGATGCGTTGTCGACGGCCCTGTTCGTGATGGGTGTTCAGGGTGCGCAGGAACTCTACGAGAGCGGAATCTATTCCTTTGAAGCGGTTTTTTATCTGTCGGACGGCAGTTATTACGTAACCGACGGAATCCGGGATCGCTATGAACATGTATCCGATTCGTTTTCACGGGAATTCGGAACGGAATGAAAAACGCGGAAAGTAAAAAAGGCGGCGGGATCAGAACCCGCCGCTTGTGTATTTGGGGCAGAGAAAGGCGCTAAACTATTTGATAAATTCTAATTTAACAAAAAGTTATAACGATTACCGGGCAAATCCCGCTTATACGGCATCCCGGTACTCCGTGGGGGTCATTCCGGTCATCTGGTGAAACCAGCGGGAAAAATAATACTCGCTGAGTCCGAGATCTCTCGCGACATCCGACGTGAGAGAAATCTGTTCCAGCATTGCCGCGGCGCGGCTGAGACGCAGTCTGTTGATAAAGGTGCCGACGGAAATCCCCTCGTAGCGCCGGAACAGTTTCGCACAGTAAACCGGATGCAGATCCACGGCTTCGGCCAGGTCCTTCAGCTGAATGCCTGAACGGTAGTTCTGATAGATGTATTTCTTGATTTCAGAGACGTTTTCGTTCTCGCTGAAAAATGCGATGCAGTCTTCCAGCTGTACGATGAGGACCTGGATCGTTGCCAGGAACTGCCGCTGTTGATTCGGCATATTCCCGTCGTAAATACGGCGCAGATAACTGATGGTCGCTACTACGTCCGGGTTGTTGGAAAATCGTGTGTACGAAGCCTGAGATTCGGAAAAATCATCATTTTCGGCCCCGCTTGAATACCGGATATACAGCCCGCTGATCGCGGACGAGGTTTCCTTGCGGTAACGGAGCGTTCCGGGGTGGCCGATAAAACAGTGTCCTTCCGTAAGCGTGAAAGGCTCCCCGTTGATGATGAAATCCACGGACCCCTTTTCCAGAAACAGGAGTTCACAATCTGTTAACAATTCAAGGGTCTGCTCAGGCAGCGCATCGGAATCCAGAAAACGGATCGCCCGGAGGGAGATCGGAGGCAGCGTGATTTTGTGAAGGTTCTCCCGCATCAGGGATCTGACGTCAATCGGACTCTCTTCGGCTTCTCCGTTAAGAACCATGATTTTTCCGTTTTTTTCCATTGAGAGACTCCTTTCCGTTCGAATTAGGAGGTCGCTTCGGGTCCGGGCTCAGGATTGAAACAGTTTTTCACAGTCTTTCTCAGTAAAGGTATACTTCTGATCGCAAAAATGACAGCACACTTCCACTTTTCCCTGCTCCTTGAGAATGGAGTCCACTTCCCTTTTTCCGACTGCGATCAGTGCACGGGCGGTCCTTTCTCTGGAACAGTCGCACTGATAGGCAACGTCCAGCTCGTCGAACAAATCGTACGGAATATCCTGGAAAACGACCCGCAGAATCTCTTCGTTGGTTTTTCCGGCCGCGAACATCGACGAGATGGAAGATAAGAAACCGGCATTCCGTTCCAACAGAGATACGGTTTCCTCATCCGGATACGGGAGAAGCTGGACCAGCACACCGCCTGCACCGGAGCATGTGTAGTCCGGAGCGACCAGTACGCCCAGAGCGCAAAGGGTCGGGGTCTGCTCGGAAGTCGCGTAATAACTCGTGATATCCTCGGCGATCTCTCCGGTGATGATCGGGGCCTGGCTTGTATAGGGTTCCTTGAGTCCGACGTCCCGGGACAGGGACAGGGTCCCCTTCCCGACCGCTCCGCCTACATCCAGTTTCCCGTTCGCCTTGCAAGGCAGATCCACATCCGGATGCTCAATATAGCCTTTTACGTTTCCATAATAATCCGAAACGGCCAGAATCGTCCCGGCAGGGCCGTCTCCGTGAAAGCGAAGGGTCAGGGAGTGCTCCTTCTCCTTGAGCATGGTTCCCATAAAAGATGCGGCGCTCAACACCCTTCCGAGCGCGGCGGTCGCGGTCGGAGCGGTATGGTGGTAGCGAATGGCTGCATTGACGATTTCCGTTGAATTCAGGACAAATGCCCGTGCAGAGCCGTCCCGGGACATGGCGCGGAGCATTTTCCCGTATTTTTTCTCATTCATCATATTACCTGCGATCATTGGATTTTTCTGCAGAGGAACGTGTGGCGTTCGTCGGTGGGCGTTGCTTCCTCAAAGGAAAAGCCGGAGACGATTCCCAGAAGTTCGAATCCGCAGACGAGGAGAGCCTTCTGAATCCGCCGATCGGAGTAGGCGCGCTGCCTCTGGGATTCTTCCGATCTGGACCACAGGCCTGCAGGGGTTTTGGCGAAAATGGTCAGATCGAAATAGCACATTCCGGTGCTCTTTTTATAGTCATTCTGCCATGCAACCAGATAATCGTCCTCTTCCAGGATGTAAGAACGGTCTCCGAAAACATGCTCGAATTTCCACGGGGTATTGACGTCGAACAGGAACAGCCCTCCCGGATTGAGAAACTGGCCGACGGAAGAGAAGCACCGCTCCAGGTCCCCACGATCCGTGAGATAGTTGACGCAGTCAAGCGAACAAACGGCGGCGTCCACTGTCCCGTACAGATCGATCGCACGCATATCCTGACAGACAAAAAGGATATCCTGCCCTTCTTCCTTTGCTCTGGCGTCGGCCAGGGCAAGCATTTCCTGCGAACGGTCGATTCCGATCATGTCGTATCCAGCGGAAGACAGGAGCGACGTCAGCGTTCCGGTTCCGCAGCCCAGATCGAGGACGGACCGTGGAGTAACGCAAAAGCGTGAAAACACTGCGCGGTAGAAATCGGCAATTTCTTGATAGGGGACATCCGACATGAGCCGGTCATAGAAGGATGCCAGAACTGAATACCCTTGTTCCATATTTCACCTCGGGTCAGACAGGATAATCCGCGATTCTTTCAGTGGAATTATACCATAATTGCAAATGGGTTTCAACCGAAAAGAAAGAAAAATGCCAAAAAGCGGGCCAAAGGAAACGCAGTATCCGGAAACAGCGGGAACGGAACCCTTCTCGAGGCGATTCCGCTCCGCATGTCTTTTCTTCTCGCTTCAGTTTTTCGGTCAAACGAACAAATTTGCGAAAAAGACTTGATTCTTTTGCCCAAAGGTAGTATAATTGCCTCGTTAAAAACTCATAGACGAACGGACATTCACTTCACGGAGAAATACTCAAGTGGTGAAGAGGCGCCCCTGCTAAGGGTGTAGGTCGGGCAACCGGCGCGAGAGTTCAAATCTCTCTTTCTCCGTCTTTTTCAAAACCTCTTTTGCCGATTCCGGCAAGAGAGGTTTTGACTTCTTCAGCGCCACTCGTTCTGCAGAAAAAGAGGCAGCAAAGCGATATTTAGCGTTGCTGCCTGTTTTCAATCAGTTGTTGGTGTTTTCCTCGGGTTCATCCTCGTAGATGCCGCAAGCTTTTGCGATTTCCGAGGGTTCGTCCTTTTCCCTGGTCAGCCCTTCCTTGCTGTTTTCCAGATCAAAGAAATAGCTTTCCACGCTGTCCTTCTTCACTGGCTTCTGATAAGGCCTGGAGATGGTGGAGGACTTCGGCTTCATGTAGTAGGGACGAAGTCCGGGTTTTCCGCTGCTGGCGGGTTTCTGAGGAGCTTCCGGCTCCGGTTTCCGTTCAACGGCGGTGCCGTCCGGCGCTTCGACCATCACAGGATGTTCCTGACGCGGGCGGTTGGGATCCCGCTCGGGTCTTCCGCCGCTTCCGCCTCCGCGACGATTCCCGTATCCGCCTCTTCCACCTCTGTCGTTTCTAGCTCCGGAACGGTCTTCCGAATTCCCTTCGGAATCCCTTCTTCTGCCGTTTCTGTCAGAGCCGCGGCCGTGACGGTCGTGGTTGCGAAGGTCGTGCTCCTCCGTAGGTTTGGCGGAACCGGTCGGATACACCACGATCCGGCGGTTGTTATCGGATCCGATCGAGTTGGTTGAGACTCCCTCGACAGACTGGATTTCGGAGTGGATGATTCTGCGCTCATACGGGTTCATCGGTTCCAGCGTGATGTTCTTTCCGCTTTTCAGAACGCGCAGCGCGGTTCTCTTTGCGAGCTTCCGGAGAACGGCTTCCCGCTTGGCCCGGTAATCTTCGATATCAATTGCGATTTTGCTGTAACCGGAGTCGTCATCGTCCTCCTCGTCCCGGTTGGCAACCAGTCCGGCAAGGCATTGGAGAGCGTCCAGCGTTTCCCCGTGATGTCCGATCAGGATTCCGGCATCTTCGCCCCGGATTTCCAGAAGCGTCCCGCCTTCGTCGCACTGATACTCAAACGCGGAGACGTCCGCCTTCAGTCCCATATCCGAAATGATGCCGCGAAGGAACGAGACAGCGGCTTCGTCCGATTTCGAAAGCGTGGCCTTCGGAACTTTCGGGGCAGGAGTTACGGGCTCTTCCCTGCGGGAAGCGTCCGCCCCGGAAGAGGCCGGTTCCTTTGGGAAGGATCCGCTGTTTCTGGCATTCTTCTGCTCCGGTTTTCTCTGGCGGGGTTCATTCTTTCCGGCGGCCTGTTTCTGCGGTTTGGGCGTATCCGCGACCTCACCTGTGACCCGAACCTGAGCATCGACTGCCCCAAATCCGAGAAATCCTTTTTTCGGTGCTCTGAGCACCTCATACGTGACCGCTGAGACTGTAAGGCCCAGTTCTTTTGCACCGAGGGAGACGGCGTCTTCAACAGTCTTCCCTTCCTTGATGATTTCCTTTCTCATGGATGAGTCCTTTCGTTATCAATACAGATCGGATTCTTTACAGATCAAATCCTTTATTTGTCGTCTTTCAGAGGGGCGCGGTCCACGCCGGATACCGACTGGGGTTCAGAAGAGTCATACTCTTCCGAATCCGATTCCGCCGTTTCCTTTTCAGCCTTGCTCTGCCTGGAGGAGGACTTATTTCCCTTCTGCGGCTTTGGAGCGGGCTCGTAATCATCGTCGTCGATATGGTGGAGAGAGCGAACCGGAGCGCCGGATCCGGAAGATTTCTTCTTCTCTTTCGGTTCCTTCTTCTCAAGTTCCTTCGCGGCGGCTTTCATTTCCTCTTCCGAAAACTTCGGGTACGGGAACAGTTTGTAGAGGAGGAACTGCTGTCCGATCCCCAGAATATTCTGGAAAATCCAGTACACGCCGAGCGCGGCTGGGAGACGGAACGCCATGTAGAAAATCATGAGGGGCATACCGTATTCCATGATTTTCATGGACATCCCTGCCTGCTGTTCTGCGGTGGTCGGAGACTGATACGAAAGCTTGCGGGTGATTTTTGTGGTTCCCCAAGTGGTAACCAGGTTCAGAATCGGAACGGCAATCAGGGCATCGATCGGCCAGATCGACGGATTGGAGGACAGATCCGCACCGAGGAACATCATGTTCGGAAGGTTGCCAAGAACGGCGCTGATCTCACCGATCAGTTCCGATGTATAGGACCCTGCGGTTTCCAGAGCATTCACGATCGACGCAGGCTCCAGCGCCTTCAGAATATTCACCAGCTGGATTTCGTTCCCCGAAAACTTCCCGATTCCGTCTTCCGCCACCTTGATAAAGTCGGAGAACCGATCCAAAAGTGCAGCATCGGCCTGAACCAGCCCGGGAACGGTGTCCCTCAGAGCGTTCAGTGCATCCGCGGACAGCGAGCAAAGATAGGTGAGGGGTCCGTAGACAATTTGATAAATGGCAAAAACGATGAGCAACTGAATAATCATCGGGAGACAGCCGGCGGCAGGATTAAAATGTTCCGCCTGGTACAGCTCCATGACTTCGCTTTGCATTTTCTGCTGGGTGACTTTGTCCGTCCTTCCCGCGTACTTCGCGCGGATCGCCATTTCTTTCGGACGGAGCGTCGCCTGCTTGACCATGTTCTTCTGCTGCTTGATTCCCAGCGGGAACAGAACGATTTTGACGACCAGCGCAAAACCGAACAGCGCAAGCATATAGTTCCCCGTCAGGGAGTAGAAGAACCGGATCACGTAACTAAAGGGGATGTTGATAAGGCTGAATAGCTGGCCCATGGCACTCCTTTTACCGCCCGAATCGGAATCGGGCCGGTTACGATCAGTTAATCAGTTGGAAACAAGACGGAATAGGATGCAGGGAAAGCACGCTCTTTCCCCGCACTCCGAATCAAACGCACGGGTGATACGTTCCGTTTCGGGACGGAGTCAAATCCGCCTTTTCCAAACGGATTGCAACGTAAGATCCGCCAGATGGCGAGCCCGAGGCCGCGTACTGCCCCCCACTCTTCAATCGCTCCGATTGCGTAGGCGGAACAGGTCGGGACGAACCGGCAGGTCGGACGCAGTTTCCATCCGGACAGATACTTCTGGTAGAAGCGGATAGGGAGAATCAGAAGGCGTCGAATCATAGCGGACACTCCTCGTGCTTCTCTTTGAAGGCTGTTCCGGCTTCGGCGGGGGCTTCATAAAGATCCATTTTGGAAAAAGCAGAGGAAAGGTCTCTGAGGACGTCCTGCATTTTCGCATGAACGGCCGCGGGGCGGGCCACCAGAACGATCAGGTAGCCTTTCCGGACCGGATGATCTTTGTCTGCCAGACGATAGGCTTCTCTCAGGATTCTCCGGACCCGGGAGCGTTGTACGGCGTTCCCGAGTTTTTTGGTTGCGGTAAGCCCGAGACGGTTGACGGTCTGCTTCCGCGGGTTTTCCCTCTGAAGGCGGTTTGCCGCGCGATCCCGCAGACAGTATACCACTACCGTAGGGGCTGCAACATGCCTACCCCGCGCATACACCTTCTGATAAAGGTGGTTTTCCGTAATGGCGACGATTTTCATCATTTCCTCACAAAAATGTAAGCCTATGACTTGCGCCACAGGCTTTCACTCTTTCTCGGTCTGCCACCGGCTGCGGAACAAGCAAGCGAAAACTCAATAGGTCAGTCTTGCTCTGCCCTTTTCGCGTCTTCTCTTCAGGACCTTTCTTCCATTTGCCGTCGCCATTCTCTTCCGGAATCCGTGCTCCATCTTTCTCTGGCGCTTTTTCGGCTGGTAAGTTCTTTTCACTCTTTCTTCCTCCCTCAATAATCGACGGGACTGTTCTGAATCAAATCCGTCTGATCTAGATTTCTGCGGCAATCCTCTGGCCAAGGAGGGCAAAGGCTGCCGATTCTTACCTCATGCAAAAAAACATCTATCCTATTCTACTCTTGCCTGATCCAAAAGTCAAGTCTTTTTCGGAATTTTATTCGGTTTTTTCCTGAGAGTCTCCCTCACTTTCTTTGTTTTCCTTTTCTTTCCCGATAAGGGTTGACAAGAAGATTTATCGTGCTAAAAAGAGGCCGATACGGGTATCCTATGTTCGCACGGACTGCTCGCAAATTTGTAGGAGGAAATTGGAAATGAAAAGAATTCTCACTCTTGCTGTGTGTGTTCTCATGCTCGCAGGCATGATGTGCATCACGACCTCTGCAACGCGGGGCTACACCTACTACTCTGTTTACGGAACTCCCGAAATCGACGGCGTGAAGGATGATATCTGGAACGCAGCCACGTTGGCTCAGCTCCTCTACACCTCCAGCGACAACTGGCAGGATAATGCGAAAGCCACTCCGATGACGAAGTATTATTTCTCCGTCATGAACGACGATGAGTTCATCTACCTTCTCTTCGAAGCGTACGACTTTACGCCCGGTGACGACGATATGATGGAATTCCATATCGACGAAGACTTCTGCCAGAAGCCCGGACAGAAGCTTCAGGAGGAATACCCGGATTACAACTTCTGCCCGTGCGCATATCACCTCGGCGCTATGTTTGCGGATCCCGACATCACTCTGTTCGGATGCCGCGGTGGGGAGACCTACAATGAGGACGGCTCTCCGAAAGACATTATTATTGAATGCAAGGGGACCCAGACTCCCATGACTATTTCCGAGGGTGCCTGCGAGTACCGGATTCTTGAGCTCAAGATCAAGCCCGTAAGACCGATTACCGAAGGCGCTGTTTACGGAATTGAAGCTTCCTTTGATGACAAGGATGAAGACGGCGAATGGGTCAACTTCCTCCGTTGGAACACCGACGAGAACAGCACCTACGACGTCAAGGACGGATGGCCGGAAGGCGTAATCGATGAATACGAAGGCCAGGGCCAGTGGCCTTACTGGAGCACTTACACCTATGCTCCCTGCTACCTGGCATCCGCTCCCGCTGAAGACGAGCCTGCCTCCGAGGAACCCGCCTCCGAGGAACCCGCTTCCGAAGAGCCTGCTTCTGAAGAGCCTGCTTCCGAGGAACCCGCCTCCGAAGAACCTGCTTCCGAGCCTGCTACCCAGGGCAGCAACACCCAGCCCCCGAAGACCGCTGACGCCGGCATCGTTGTCGCCGCGGTCGTCATGGCGGCAGCTGCAGCAGTGGTTCTCAGAAAGAAGCACTAATCTGCGGCATTCTTCAGATCAGTCAGCCTTTATAAGCGACTGATCTCACACAGTGCCGGGAAATCCGGCTCTGTGTGAAAAGCGAGCACAGTGCGAACAGAAAAAGAGCTCCGGTATTTCCGGGGCTCTTTTTGATCGCGTATCGTTTTAGAAGACGTTTACAAAACGAAAAAGTGGTTCGGAGGCAGACATGAGATGTCTCCCCTGCCGCTCTGCATGTTAGCGGAGTCTTGCCTCGAGGGCGGCCTGCGCTTCTTCGTAGCCCGGTTTCCCGAGCAGAGCGAACATATTCTTCTTATAGGCTTCCACTCCCGGCTGGTTGAAGGGATTGACTCCCAGCAGGTAACCGGAAACACCGCAGGCGAGTTCGAAGAAATAGACGAGCCATCCGAAATCATAAGCAGATCTCGTGTCGACGTCCACGACCATAACGGGAACGTTTCCGTCCGCGTGCGCTAGGGCCGCTCCCTTGAAGGCCTTGGAGTTGATGTAGGACAGGGACTTTCCCGTCAGGAAGTTCAGACCGTCAATGTTTTCTTCGTCGTTGGGAACCGAGACGACGGAGCCGCAGTCTTTCAGGTTGAGAATGGTTTCAAAAATGATCCGTTCGCCCTCCTGCATATACTGACCCATGGAATGAAGGTCCGTTGTGCAGACAACCGAGGCCGGGAACAGACCTTTGCTGTCCTTCCCTTCGGATTCCCCGTACAGCTGCTTCCACCACTCATTGACCATGGTGAAGGCCGGTTCGTAATCGACAAGGATTTCAACTTTCTTGCCTTTGCAGCGCAGAATATTCCGGTATGCGGCATATTTCAGCGCGTCGTTCTCCGCCAGTTCGCAGGATGAGTAGCAAAGACGGGCCGCTCTGGCGCCTTCCATCATCTCATCGATCGAAATGCCTGCGACAGCGATCGGCAGCAGGCCGACGGCGGTCAGAACGGAATACCTGCCTCCGCAGTTGTCGGGGACCACAAAGGTTTCGCATCCGACGGAGTCGGCATAATTCTTGAGAGCTCCCTTCCGAGCGTCAGTGGTGATGAAAACGCGGTCCCGGATGCAGTCCGGTCCGTATTTGCGGATCAGCATGTCACGGAAGATACGGAATGCGACTGCGGGCTCCGTGGTGGTTCCGGATTTGGAGATGACGTTCAGACAGACATCCTTCCCCTCGCAGATGGAGAGAAGTTCTTCCACCGCCTGAGAACTGATATTGTTCCCCGCGTAATAGATGTCGGGCGTATCTTTTTTCAGACTGTTGTACAGGGGGCTCTTGCAGAACTCGATGGCAGCGCGCGCACCGAGATAAGATCCTCCGATTCCGATTACGATCAGAATATCGCAGGTCTTCTGAATCTTCTGCGCAGCCTTCTTGATTCGTGCGAACTCCTCTTTGTCGTAGTTTTCGGGAAGATCGAACCAGCCCAGAAAATCACTGCCCGCACCGCTGCGGTCTTTGATTTTCCCGAAAGATGCCCGGACGGCCGCCTGCATGGAATCCAGTTCATCCGGATTGACAAATTTCGCCAGAAGTGTTTCGTCGAGTTTCAGTGCCATATTGAATCCCTTCCTTCCCCTTGGATGGTTTTATTTGATGATTTCGGCGAGGAACAGCGCATCCTGCTTCCTGAAGAAGCAGGGATAGCACCGCACTCCCGCATATTATACAGTATTCGACGGGAAAAAGCAATCTTTCTTTGCTTCTGAAAACACCAGAATCTCAAAAAAGAACCGTCACGGGAGGTTTTCCCAGATGGCGCGGGTCGTCTCGTCCGGAGAAAGAGCGCTTTCGTCCGTTTGTAGAACCATGGCCGCAAGTCCTGCTCCCGCCCGGACGGCCCTGGAAAGCGGAATCTCTCTGGAGAGTGCCGCTACCGCTCCGGAGAGAAATGCATCGCCTGCTCCGGTTGTGTCGATCACAGGAACCGGAACTGCGGGACAGAGTCCCTCTTCCCCGGTTGAGGAAGAGCAGAAAACCGCTCCTCTTTCTCCCATGGTGACGACAGCGGACGGACAGCCGAGGCGCGGGAGAGCGTTCTTAAGAACGTCCAGCATCTCCTTCGGGGAAAGGCAGGAATCGTCCGTGCCGAGGATCCTGTGAAATTCCTGCTGATTGCAGAACAGACAGTCGAGGTTGGCGATCCATTCCGGGTGAGATAAGACAACAGACAGGTTCCCAATGGAAGCGTATAGGGGCTTATGATAGAGGGCGGCCAGTTCAGTCACCCGACGGGTCAGACTCCAGGAGGTATCCGCTTCCAGAATGACACAGTCGGAATCCCGCACGGCATCCTCGCCGATTTCTTCCACCAGGGCTTCCAGGCAGCTCGGATCCGGAGGACTGGATATCTCCCCGGCCACGTCACGTTGTTCGTTCAGCAGAACCATCCATTTCCCGATCCCGTTGGCATCAACGGTACGGACGAGAGAGGTGTCTACGCCGGATCGGTTCAGGCGGTTCAGAATATCCTCCCCGAGCGATCCCTTCTCCGAGGTGCTGAGAAAGGACACCGCTGTTCCGGTGGCGGCAATGTTCTCCGCAATATTCCGGCTGACTCCTCCGTGAAAGATCCGGATCTCTCCGAGATTTCTCCCGGCGGCCAGATAGGTGTCACGAGAGAAGCCTTTCAGATCCGCAAAAATCCATCCGATTACCAGAATTCCCGCCATGGCCTAACCTCCTTCTGCTCCCTATGGAGAAAAAATCCAGAATATTATATGTCTGCAGGGTTCCCCTGTCAATATGAATCTGTTTCTTTTTGAATCGGTCCGTTTGCATCGAGCCGAATTTACAATTTATTCACCATTCGGGCCGGGTTTTGGGATATACTCTCCGTGGTCGTCCGCACCGAATGCTTCTGGGAAAAAAGCAAAAGAAGCCGGCCAGGCAGCGGGCGGAAGAACCGGTTCCCTGAAGGAGAGAAAAGAACCTCTTTCTCGGGTCCAAACGAACAGAAGAGAGGTGGAATGCCGGGTGGATGTATCCCCCGACAAAAGCATTATGGATCTGTTTCATTATCTCGACGCAGCGGCAGAGGCGGGAACGGAAACCGCGAATCCGCTGACCAGTATCCTGACCCTGGTGATTCCTCTGGCACTGTGCGGTGTCTTTTTCTATTTCTTCCTCTACAAACCGCAGAAGAAACAGGAGAAGGAAGCTACCTCCATGCGGGACAATCTGCAGGTTGGGGATGAGATCACCACCATTGGCGGAATCATCGGAAAAGTGGTCTCCATCAAGGATGAGACCATGGTCATCGAGACGACGCGGGACGCGACGAAAATCCGTCTCCTGAAGTCCGCTGTCCGCTCTGTAGACGTCAAAGCGGAAGACGCACAATAACCGCATCCGTCAGCCTGCCCCTTGAAAAGAGGCAGGCTTTTTTCCGGTTATTGCGGCTCGGAATCACTGCCAATCTCGGGGGTCTGGGAACGTTCCCGCCCCGCAACGGGGGGCATCTATGCGTCAACTGACAGGAATCGTTTGCGAATTTGATCCGTTTCACCAGGGACACTTTTATCTCCTCTCCGAAGTACGCAGACGCAATCCGGAGACTACGATCGTCTGCGCCCTGTCCGGTGCCTTTGTTCAGCGAGGAGATCCTGCCTGCTTTTCCGCATGGGACCGTGCTCAGGCTGCCGCAGCATGCGGGGCTGACCTGGTTCTTCTGCTTCCTTTTCCCTATTCCATGGCACCCGCTGACCGGTTTGCCGCTGCCGCCGTCTCCCTCCTTAGGGATCTTGGGTGCGATTCTTTGGCATTCGGGACGGAAAATGCGGAAGAAAAGGCATTGCGGTCCGTCGCGGAAAAGTTGGATTCGCCAGAATTCTCACGTCTATTTAAAAATAGACTTTTAAATCAAAAGCACGATTCGGAGGGATTCCCGTCCCTGCGATGGAAGGTTTACCGGGAACAGTACGGAGAAGCCGAGGCTTCCCTGATGCTGACCCCGAACAATATCCTGGGAATTGAATATCTTCGCCACGCGGAAGGGTTGGAGCCGATTCTTGTTCCGCGAACCGGGGCTGCTCACGGAGAAAACGTCCTGAAAACAGGATGTTTTGCTTCTTCCACGGCCATCCGGTCCCTCCTCCGCTCAGGTGAAACCGAACAGGCCCTTTCTTTTCTGCCCGGCCCCGCAGCAACCGTGTTCCGGGATGCCCTGAAACGCGGGACAGCGGTGCTTTTTCCGGAAGTAAAGGCTTCGCCAATCGTTTTCTGGACCCTTGGAACCCGTTCTCCGGAGGAGCTGTCCCGCTACGCAGGCGCGGAGGGCGGGGTTGCGGAATATCTGATTCGCAAGGCCCGTTTCTGCTCCTCTCTGCAGGAGCTGTTCTTGTCCCTTGAGTCCAAGAAACACACCCGCTCCTTTTACCGCAGAGCCGTCTGGTCCTGCGTATTCGGCGTGACTCCGGAGGTGCTTTCCCGACCCCCTGCCTTTTCCCTTGTTCTTGCTGCCACGCCGGCCGGGCAGCGGGTACTCCGGAATCGAAAAGGCGGTATTCCGGTCCTTTCCAGACCGGCCTCCGGAAACCGGCTGTCCGGAGAAGCTGAAACTCTCTTTCGTTTGTCTCTCCAGGCAGAGCTGTTCCGTTCTTCCCTGTCCGATTCCCCCTTGTCCGAGAGCCGGTATCTGGCACTCAGTCCCTATTTGACCGGGAAGGACTGAGCCGGGTTCCGTGCTGATCTTCGGATGATCCGGGCGGAGGAATTCCGTCCCTTTCCTGATTATGTGAAAAACCGGGAGTTCAGGCAGAAACCGTCTGATTCTTCCCGGACTGGAGGATACAAATAATGCTGAATTCTGTGGAGAAGGGATCGGTCCTTCAGGGCCGCCCCGTGGATTTTTTCCGGCACAAAACCGGCGCGGAATGCGGATATGAGACGCCCCGCTGGGATGCCTTCGCGCTCCTTCATCCAGAAAAAGAAGAGCCGGGAAAGGTTTATCCCCTGGTGGTAGTGTTCCATTCCGCCGGACACGACCTTTATTCGGTTCTTTCCTGTACGCTGTACGAAGGGAATCACGATATCTACCACGTTCCCCGTTCCATGTTCGGCCTATATCTGGACTGCCGCGAGCATGAAAGCACCGACTGGTGGTGGGGCGGAATCAACGCGAGAGGCGAAGGGGATCCTGCCTGGTCCGGGACCGGGACGCAGCCGGTTGAAAACCGCTGTATCCGGACCCTTGAGTGGACGCTGGACCAATTCCCGATCGACCGGTCGCGGGTATATGCGGTCGGGAATTCCATGGGAGGCAGCGGAGCGCTCGGCGTCGCTCTTTCGCGGGGAGACCTGTTCGCAGCCATCAAGGCGAACGTCCCGGCCGGCGTTCGTCATGCCGCAGACCGGTGCTGCCTGGATCTGCCTGCACCCGACGGCTTTTCCATCCCGGATCCTCCTGTTGTGATCGACTACTCCGCGCAGAACGACTCCTGGTCGGAAGGGCATGAAATCCTGTACAGAGGAATGCGGGAGCACCGGTATTCGCTGATAGGATTCTGGGGCCCGTTCGGACATGAGAACAACAACGAACGAATCCGTCAGTTCAACGATCTGGTTCATTCGGTGGATCTGTACTCCTTCTCCACCAAAGAAGCATATCCCGTCTTTACCGACGCCTCGACAGACGACCGGATTCCCTGGCCGGACGGGCGCGACAGCACGGAATCGGGACAGGTCAACGGATTCTTCCGGTGGAGTATACTGGAAGACTCCGAGATGCGGTTCTCCGTTTCCCTGCGCCTGCTGGCGCCCGGAGAATGGGAAACCCGGGTTGCGCTTCCTAAGGAATCCGTCGCGGATCTGACCTTCCGCAGACTTCAGCGGTTCCGTCTCGCCCCCGGAGAAGCCTTCCGGTACAGCTACGGAGATCAGACCGGGTGCGGAGAAGCGACGGCCGACGGCCGCCCGGAGTGGAACCGGATCCGGATTACCCGGGAGCCTACTGTCCTGACGGTTGTCCGCTGAGCGGACGAAGACCGTTTTCCCCAGTACTTTCGGTGAACGGACTCGTCCGTCCCCTGCCCCGAATCCCCGGGGATTGACAAAAATGCGATTTAGATATATAATTAAGGAAACTTTCCCGAACCGCTCCGTTCGGGAGACGATCTGATTAGAGGTAATATTTTTTATGTACTTTATCCTGCTATTTTCCCTGATCGCGCTGGTTGCCCTGATTTCCATCCCGCTGGCGCTCTACGCCCCGCCGCTGGTTTCCCTGATCGTTATCGTGCTGCTGGTGGTGGGCCTCAGTTTCCTTCACCCTGCCCGCAGGATCAGCCGGGTCATCCGGGAGAGGCAACGAGTGGTTCAGCGGAAATACCGTCCCGCCCACGCCAATTCGGCCATTACGCTCCGACCGGGCGACAACCTGTCCCCCGCCGAGGTGAGCCGCCTGATGTCCGTACTGGGGCTGATTCCGGAAGACAGGTCTCTCATCGCGGATCTGACCGCCACGTTTCTGGATCTGAACCGGCGCGGTTATCTCGAGCTTTCCTCCGGAGGAGGCGTCCAGCTTCTTTATGCGGACAGCCTTACCATTGTCCTGAACCGGAACAAGGATACTTCCAAACTGTTCCCGCACGAACAGATTTTCCTCCGCCTGCTGAACAAGGCGAGCGGCGCGGCGAACTCCGTTCAGCCCCCTGCCCTGCATGAATATGCCCAGCACGCCCCCAGACGGGTCCAGTCCATGCTCGACGCTTTTCACACCTCCGTGGACAGACTTCTGGAAAAACGAAAACTGTTCGAACACGGAAAAGGGTTCCGCAGCATGGTTCTGACGCAGCGAGGCGAACAGGCGGCGGCCCTTTGGTCCTCCTACATTTCCAACATCTGCGAAAAACCGTTTCTGGATTCCTACCGGCAGTCTTCGACGGAGCAGAAAGACGGTTTCGCGGATGATGCGCTCCGGCTTCTCGTGGACGGCGCCAGCTGCGGCGTCTGCGCAAAAGCCGCCTCCGCACTTCAGCGGGAGTACCTGTTCGATCCTTCCGAGATCTGGGACGAAAAACAGTATTTCTATTCCCTGTCGGAATCCCGGACCGCCTTCTCCTCGGATGCCAGCGGCGAAAACTATTTCTTCCTTCCGCTCTACGAATTCGAAACCGCCCTGGTTGAAGCGCAAACCTTCTGATACCGATCTGACAGGGGAAGCATTCCCCTGTTCTCTTTTCCGGAATGATCGGGGAATTCTTTGAATTTCCCCCTAGACCAAACGAGAGGATAAACATGAAACACTTTCGCATACTGACCGCCTGGATCTGCCTGCTGGCTTTGGTGGCGGCCCTGTTTTCGGGTTGCGCAGGGGCCGGTATTCCTCAGGATGAGGAGACGTCTCTGAATCCGAATTCGGAAACCGAAGAGCCCACCGGGGACGAAGACTCCGGGGAAGAAACCGATTCGGAGACAGAGTCTGTTTCTGAAGTGGAAACCGAGGAGCCCGATCCCGTCCAGACCCCGGTCTGGAATCCCGAGCGGCTTCTGAACCGGCCGATTCCGGATTACTGTACGCAGGCTGAGAATCAGGCTCTTTACGATACCGGAATCCGTTCTTCCGGGAATTCTCTCCCGGAGGTGCACGGGCGGTATCTTCAGATTATCGATCAGGATCTCAATCCGGCTGACGGACCGTCGGATACCGACGCGGAGTATTCCGTTCGGGTTTATGAGATTAAGACCGGAGAAGAGGTCGGAACCCTGAGCGGCCGGTTTTTCCGGCTGATGGGCGGCCTGGACAGCGGAGGAATCTGGTGGGTTGCTCTCGACGGCTCTTTGAACCTGTGCGATTTGAGCGGGACCGTTACCGTGACGCTGGAGCTGGGGGATCTGACGGAGGCAATCCGTTCCTACCAATATGCGTTCTTCGATGTGACATCCGACGGCAATTTTTGCGTGGCCCATGTGAGCGGAGACAACTTCGTTACCGTGTTTGACCTGAGAAACGGAGAGAGGACCGAGGTGGTTCTTGATCCGGCCGACTCGCTGTCCATCCTGTCAGACAAATCCAAACTGGTTCTCGGCAGCTGGCCTGAAGTAACATATGTCTTCGACCCGGACACCGTCAGTTTCCGGAAACTCGATTATCCCTGCTGGGAATTGATCTGGACCGACGGGAATCATGTTTTGCTGAATCACAACATGCATGCCGTCTTCTACCAACCGGACGGGACAGTCACCGACACCCAGATCAGATGCTACCCTACCGCGTTTCAGGATGGCATCCTGTTCGCCGACACATGGGAAAATGAAAGAACGATCTATCGATTCTTTGATTTGACACAGGGAGTCTGTCTGGGCGGACTGGAGTTTTCGGAATTAGTCAATCCGGTTCCGTTCTTTTCTTCGGAAGGAGATATGGTTTTCTGCCTTTACCAGCCTGGAGACGATCACAGAACCTTTTCCGAGATTCTCTACTATCTCGTCGATCTGAGCGCCCTTTCCGGCGGGTATTCCTGCGAAACCGTTTCGTACCAGGAAGGACGGCTGAACGAGCTGATCGATGCAAGGATTAACGAACTGACTCTAAAAACTGGGATTCAGATCCGATACGGCTCCGAAGGAAACGATTTCCAGATTACCTCCTATATCGGAAGAGCGGCTCTGAGCGAGATCGACAACTATAATGCAGTAAAGGCAGTTGCAGAGGTCCTGGAACGGTATCCGGACGGAATGCTGCAGGAAGCGGCAGAATCGTACAAAGGAATTCTGATTTATCTCTGCAGCGGACTTTATGGGATGGGGGAAGGATCGATTTCAACCGCGGGAGGCGTCACTTCGGAAGAAGACGGATACATCATTATTGCGTTGGATATTTCCAGCCCTTCTCAGGACCACTTCCTGAACGATATTCCTCACGAGCTTTCTCATGTCTTTGACCGAAAGATCCGATCCGTCCGACCGGATTACGATGACGAATGGGCAGATTTGTCGCCCTCCGGAGCGTATACCTACTCCTATTCCAATTACGGGGACAATCTCCTCTATACTCCTTATGACAGTTCTTACGGTGTCTGGTTTGTGGACGGCTATTCCCGGACCTTTCCGACGGAAGACCGCGCCCGGATTATGGAAAATCTGTTCAACACAAGCGAAGAGAATGCTGACAAAAGTATCTTCGCTGAAAACCAAAACATCAAAGAAAAAGCGATTCAGTACTGTTCTATCCTGCGGGAGTGTTTTTCCTCCTGTGACTCCGAGGATCTTCTTCCTTGGGAGATCGGTCTGGCTCAGCTGGGATATCAGCCCTGAGTCAAAACGCGCGGAAAAAAACGAGAGGGGCCGGCGCCCCTCTTTCTTTTCGGATTCCCAAAAAAGTAGTTGACAAAGCCTTTTTGAGATGGTATAATACACAGCGTTGTGAGTTCCGCTTTTTATGCGAGGATGGCGGAATTGGTAGACGCGCACGTTTGAGGTGCGTGTGATTTCATCATGTGGGTTCAAGTCCCATTCCTCGCACCAACGCGGGTATGGCGGAATTGGTAGACGCGCTAGATTCAGGTTCTAGTGAGGGTTCCTTCATGGAGGTTCAAGTCCTCTTACCCGCACCATTTCGAGTATCCATAACGGTTCGAGTTATGGATACTCGTTTTTCTTAAAAAGTAAACCCCCTGCTAAGCAGGGGGAAGAAAAGAGGCTTATGCCGTTGAATAAAAAATCCTCCTATGGTAAAATGCAAGAGGTCTGGCAACCGCAAGCAAAAGACGAATAGGAGGAGTCAAGTGAAGATTGACACAAACAGTATAGCACATACAACATGGAATTGCAAGTACCAT
>JAGAFM010000074.1 GCA_017612655.1 Clostridia bacterium
CCCGCTCGTCACCCCAACCAGCCAGATCGTCGGCACCCAAGCGGTGATGAACGTTCTGACCGGGGAACGGTATAAGATGGTTCCCAAGGAATCCAAGGCGCTGTTTGCCGGGGAATACGGACAAGTTCCCGGCGAAGTGGACGAAGAGGTCCGGGCAAAGGTGCTGGGCGGCTCGCCGGTTATCACCTGCCGTCCGGCGGATCTGATTGAGCCCGAAATGGAAAAACTCCGGGCAGAGACCGCTTCCTTCGCCAAGAGCGAGGAAGACGTCCTCAGCTGCGCCCTCTTCCCGCAGGTGGCGCCGAAATTCATTGAGAAGCGTGACCGTCCCGCGGAAGAACCGAAAGCGGTGGGCAAGAGGATCCTCTACGTGGAGGACCTCTCCCGATAAACAAACAGCGGAGCGGATCTCGCTCCGGATCGGCTCCGCCCGATTGAAAGAGCATGGGTTGCCGGGTGCGGCAGCCCGTTCCTTTCTGCGCCGGGACGGATGCCCGGCGGAACCGTTCCACCCAAATACCCGCTCTTTAGGGGAGAAAGAAAAGAGGGAAACGACTTGTCAGAGGAACTGAACCGGGAACTGGCGAACTGGATCGCGGAGGAAGTGAAGAAGGAATATCTGAAGCGGCCTTATGCGAATCAGGTTTTGGGCAGCGAGGAGATTGCGCGCCGGATGCAGAAGGCCGTCGAGCTGAATGATGCCGGAGTGCAGTATGCACTGGGTCGGGACTCGTATTTCGGATTCGGCGTGGAGAAGAGCCCCGCTTCGGCAGCCCACTGGCTGGAGATGGCGGCGGAGCAGGGCGACGATGAGGCGCAGTGTCTGCTTTTTTCATGCTGTATTCTCGGCGTGGGAAAGGAGAAAAGCGAAGACCAGGGATACGACTGGCTGAAAAGGGCTGCGGAACAGGGCAACGCGCTGGCGCAGAAAGCACTGCGCAGGATTCAGGAGGGGCTGCAGGAGGAGGCAGAGAAGGCCCATAGGTCTGCCGAGCGGCTGAAGAATCGGAGAATCGCTTTTCAAATTCTCGCCCTGCTCGGCGCGGTCCTGGCGGCCTATCTCTTTACGCTGGGCACGCCACTCTATATCTGGACGAAGGAGCATTCCCGGGAACTGTTCTTCCTTCTGAAACCGGTATTTCAGCTGCTCGCCATCGTGCTCTCTTCGCTGGGAGGGGCGGTGGGGGTCGGGCTGCTTCTTGGATCGATCGCTGTCCCGCTCGGAATCGCTGGCGCGGTCGTGGGCGGAGTCGGCGGACTTGTGTCGATCTTCCTGTATGAAAACCCGGACGCTTTTCAGATCTCGAAGATCGCCGCGTTCGCGGTGATGGGAGCGGCGGCGGTTCTGCTGGTCATCCAGCTGATCCGAAGAATTGCGAGGATCGGGAAGTGAAACGGGTTCTGGTGAAGTCGGTCTATGACGCTTTCGACTATGTAATGGCGCACTATTATCCTGCCGGGCTGGAGGAGTTTGCGGAGGAAAGGGATTCCTACGCCGTCATTTCGATTCAGGATACCCATACGCAGGGGTTTGGCTTTGTGTTCGCGGAGAACCGGTGCTGCGAAGGCGTTCTGACCCTCTACTTCGACGATGTCGAGCGGGAAGCGGAAGGCGCTGTGCTGTTTTCCAGGGCGCAGGCGGCAGAGATCCTTTCGTTTATTCAGTCCCATCGGAGTGCGGATACCCTCCTGATTCACTGCTACGGGGGAGAATCCCGCTCCCGGGCTGTCGGCGCATTTGCAGTGAATATGCTGGGCGGCGACAACAGCCGCTACTTCAAGGAAGGAAATCCAAACCGTCATGTTTACGACACGTTGACGGAAGTCTGGCTAGAACGTTCGGCATCCTCCCCCGAATGCCGGGATTCTCCGAAATAGCCTCTTGACAAGAAGAACCAACCGTGCTATACTTTTGCAGAAAACGGACGGACACGTCGGTTACGTTCCGGACAGCAAGCGCAGGAATGCGTCAGAGAGAGGGATCTGAGGCTGAGAGTCCCTTGGGCTGAACGGTGTGACCGGTACCACCGGACGGGACAATCAAACAAGCATCCAAAAGAGAAAAATACGGGTGGAACCGTGCGATTCGTCGCACCCCGGTACAGAATTTTCTGTGCCGGTTTTTTGTTTTTGTATCATAATCCGAAAAGGAGAACAGAAAGATGTTTACAATTTCATTTCAGGATCAGAAGCTGTCTTTTGAGACGCCGCTTTCCGTCTATGAAGCCGCCAAGGAAGCGGGTCTGACATCCCGTGAAACTCTCGCTGCGCTGGTGAACGGAAAACCGGTCGATCTGACCCGGGAACTGTCTTCCGACGCGGAGGTCACACTCCTGACTTTCGAAGACGACGAGGGGAAGCATATTTTCAACCATACCGCTTCCCATATCCTCGCGCAGGCGGTCAAGCGTCTTTACCCAGCCGCCAAGTTGACGATCGGACCGGCCATTGAAAACGGCTTCTACTACGATTTCGATTCCGAGGTGCCCTTCGATACCGCGGCGCTCTCCGCGCTGGAAGCGGAAATGAAGAAGATCGTCAAGGAAAATCTCCGGATCGAGCGGTTCTCGCTCCCCCGCGCCGAGGCGATTGCCCTGATGCAGAAAGCGGAGGAACCCTACAAGGTTCAGCTGATCGAAGAGCTCCCGGAGGGAGAGGAAATCTCCTTCTACCGTCAGGGAGAGTACACGGATCTCTGCGTCGGTCCGCACCTGTTCTCCACGTCCGCCGTCAAAGCCGTGAAGCTGACGGCGTGCACCGGTGCCTATTGGAAGGGAGATCAGAACAACAAGCAGCTTCAGAGAATCTACGGGGTCGCGTTCCCGTCCAAGGATCAGCTGAACGCTTATCTTGAACAGCAGGCGGAAGCGCTGAAGCGCGACCACAACAAACTGGGCAGGGAACTGGAGTTCTTCACGACCGTCGACTATATCGGACAGGGGCTTCCCATCCTGCTTCCGAAAGGCGCGAAGACCATTCAGCTGATGCAGCGGTTCGTGGAGGACGAAGAGGCGCGCCGCGGATACCTGCTGACCAAAACTCCGTTTATGGCGAAACGGGATCTCTACAAGATCTCCGGACACTGGAGCCATTACCGGGACGGTATGTTCATTTTGGGAGATCCTGACGACGAAACAAAGGAATGCTATGCGCTTCGTCCGATGACTTGTCCGTTCCAGTATCAGGTCTTTCTGAACAAGAAGAGATCCTACCGCGAACTGCCCATGCGGCTCGGGGAAACCTCCACGCTGTTCCGGAACGAGGATTCCGGCGAGATGCACGGATTGATCCGCGTCCGGCAGTTCACACTGGCAGAGGGGCACCTGATTATCCGCCCCGAACAGCTTTCCGAAGAGTTTTCCGGTTGTCTGGATCTTGCCGTCTTCATGTTGAAGGCGGTCGGCCTTTACGAAGACTGCTCCTTCCGATTCTCTCAGTGGGATCCGAACCGGAAAGACAAGTACGAAGGAACGCCGGAACAGTGGGAGTTCGCCCAGAACGCGATGCAGAAGCTGCTCGACGAAAACCACATCGACTACAAGATCGGAATCGACGAAGCGGCGTTCTACGGGCCGAAGCTCGACATTCAGATTAAGAACGTGTTCGGCAAGGAGGATACTCTGATCACCATTCAGATCGATATGCTACTGGCAAAGCGGTTCGGAATGGAATACGTCGATGCGGACAACACGCTGAAGACACCTTATATCATCCACCGCTCTTCTCTCGGGTGCTACGAGAGAACGCTTGCGCTTCTGATTGAGAAATATGCAGGCGCGATGCCGATGTTCATTGCACCGACGCAGATTTCAATCCTTCCGATTGGATCCGAACACCTGGATTACGCATTTGACCTGAAGCGGAAATTCACCGAAGCCGGTCTGCGCGCGGAAGTGGACGACCGCAACGAGACGATTGGCAGAAAGATCCGCGAAGCGCAGCTGGACAAAGTCCCCTACATGCTGATTATCGGCGACAAGGAGACCGGCGACGGAACCGTTTCTGTCCGCGGACGCAAAGGCGGCGACCTCGGTTCCATGTCTGTGTCCGACTTTATCGCCCGCTGCCAGGACGACGTCAAGAACCTTGTCAAGTAATACGGATTCTGATTTATACTTGGGAAAGGAGGGCCTCAGATGGAACAAATCCTGCATCCGGATACCGTGGCGCTGGACGAATCCGGCCACGCGATCGTGATTATCGACCAGACCCTCCTTCCTGCCTCCCTGACGCTGATCTCCCTGAAAACCAGAGAAGAGTTCTTTGACGCGATCGCTACGCTGAAGGTTCGGGGCGCTCCCGCCATCGGCGTGACGGCCGCGATGGCCTACTATCTGATGGCGTGGCGGCATGTTGCTGACTGCCCTGGAATTCCGTTTTCCGAATTATCCTCCCGCCTGGAGGAGGATCGGGCATATCTCGCGAAGTCCCGTCCGACCGCGGTCAACCTGTTCTGGGCTCTGGATCGCATGAAACAGGTATTACAGCACTGTTCCCCCTTCTCAGGCAGCGAGATTCTGGAACGGCTCCGCAGCGAGTGCTTTGCAATCCGGGACGAAGATATCCGCGTCTGCCGCGCGATTGGGGAGCACGGGCTCGCTTTGCTGCATCCGGGAGACGGGGTTTTGACACATTGCAACGCTGGGCGTTTGGCAACGGTCCGGTACGGGACGGCGCTTGCCCCGGTCTATCTGGCGGAGGAAAGAGGTTTTTCTCTCAAGGTCTATTCGGATGAGACGCGGCCGCTGCTCCAGGGGGCGCGGCTGACCTGTACGGAACTGAGCGCTTCTGGCGTGGACGTGACGCTGTTGTGCGACGGAATGTCCGGGTCTCTGATGCGGTCCGGCGCGGTTCAGATCATCTTCGTCGGGGCGGACCGGATTGCGGCGAACGGGGACGTGGTCAACAAAATCGGAACTTCCGTCCTCGCCTGCGCGGCCAAGCGTTACGGGATTCCGTTCTATGTCTGCGCGCCGACTTCCACGATCGACATGGACTGTCCGACCGGGTCGGAGATTCCGATCGAGCAGCGTGCTCCGGAGGAAGTCACCAGCCTGTGGTACGAGAAGAGAATGGCCCCTGAGGGAATCGGGGTTTACAATCCGGCATTCGACATCACCGATTCCGACCTGATCACCGGTGTGATCACGGAAAACGGGATCCTTCGTCCCCCGTTTGCGGAAGGCCTTGCGAAACTGTTTGTGGAAAAAAGGAAACAATGATGAGATTCTTTCGGCTCCCCAAGTCACCGATGAACGTCCTGCCCGGGGCAAAGCAGATCAAAACGATCTGGTTCGTGCTGGCGGCATTTCTGGCCGCGTCAGGGGTGGTGTGCGTTTTCAATGGAAGGGACGGGAACTGGCTTGCGCTGGCGGAGAGTGTTTTGTCCGCCGCTGCTGCGGTGCTCCATGTACGGACGTTCTGCCGGAAGGCGGTCGGCTTGGTGATGTCCTTTTTTCCGACGACCTGCCTGCTGGTTGCCGTGCGTGTCCTGTTTAAACTGATCGGGATTCCGTCCCGGTTCGGGGAAGGCACGGAATCTCCGTTCGTCCTCCTGCTGATAATCGAAATCCTTTTCTGGGCGGCCTTCTGTCTCTGCGCGTATTTTGCCCTGATGGGAAAGGCGAAGCTGATGCTTCCTCTCGCCATGCTCCTGTTCGCGTTCTTTTACATCTTCGTGGAGGTCAATCTGAGGAGTTTTCTGGAAATCGCGCGTCTGATTCTCTTCCTCCTGCTTCTCTGGATGCCGATCGACGCGGTCTGCTTCACTTCCGCTCCGGGCTTTCCCGGTTCAGGAGACGAAAAACCCGGGCTGTAACGGGAGTCCTCTCCCCTTCGCTGAAAGGCTGTCTCCCGGCTGGATGGAATGTGCAGGATCCCTGCTCCCGATTCCCTGTCGGGAGCCTGTTTTTTCCTTTTTTTCGAAGAAATGCCTGGATATGGTTGATTTGAAGACGAATTTATGATACAATTCAACACTAGGTTGTGATCTTTTGATCCTGTCATTCTCGGTTCCCATGGAAGGAGTGATTTGACCGATGTTTCAGCGCACTTCCGTGAAAATTGCGTTAGCTGTCGTTGCGTGTGCGGCACTTCTGGTAGGGGTGTGGATCGTTCTCCCGCTGTTCCGGCAGAACCCTGCTCCTGCAGTGCCGTCCACTGAAATGGATGAAATAGAAATCCGCGTAGGGTACCCGGATCCCAAACCGGAATTCGAGGGAATTCTCTCCGATTCAATGAACTGGGCCGCGCTCGGCACGGTCCGTTCTGATCCGGAATTCCGTCAGGCTTTTGAAGGCCGTTTCGGCGTTGATGCGACCGTCGACACGAAAGCCGGCTGTCTGTATACGCTGAAGGACGGAAGCCCCAGCATGGACTCGACACTGTCCGATGCGTTTTATCAGGCTTCGTTCCGAGACATCCTGAAGGAAGAGTCGCTTCCCGGAGATCTGGCCGAAATGGTGAAGCCTCTGTTTTCCGATTTCGGCGAAGACCGGTCCGACGCGGATGCGGTTGCCGCCGCGGTAAATGCCTTTTACGGGCTTCTGTCCAACTATTCGGATCCCACCGCTTTTCATGGAGATGCCTTCGTTTCCAGGGAAGCGTTCTATACGCTGGTCTACCGTTCGGAACACTCCTCGCTTCCGTCAGATGAAGCCGCCATCGAAGCCTTCCGGCAGAAAACCGGAATCGACGATTCGTTCACAGCAGTTCTTTCCGCCATCGCGGGAGAAGGCTATCTTTCCCCGGAAAACGGGTCTTTCTCCTTAAAATCCGCAAAAGGAGATATCAGCCGCGCGGAAGCCGTCTATCTGCTTGTACGGCACTTCCTGGAGGATGCGTACCAGAATACCGATACCAGCGATCTGAACTATTCCGATGTTCGAAACGCGGGGGATCTGTCAACAAAAATCGGGTTTAAGATCCGCTACGATGACGGAACCGTTGTGGAAAAAGAACGCTGGCAGGCCTATACGGTCGATTATATGTGCCAGAATCCCTCCGCGGGAGTCCCGGAAGAAATCTACCGTGCTCTGGCTGTTGCCAAGGCGTACAACCTGATTTCGGGGGACAAGAGCGACTGGAGTCAGGCCATGACGCGAAAAGATGCGGTTCTTCTTCTCATGAATACCCTGAAGGCCGCCGCAACCGGAGAGCCGGTTGAAGAATGGTTCCACTGGAATTCCGAAGTGAGCACGGAATCGACGGATGTTGGAACAGAGACTGAACCGGTCAGTTCGGAAGAGCCGACCACAGACGAGGGAACCGAACCCCCGACAGAACCGGTCACAGAGCCTCAGTCAGAGGAAGAAACAACGGGCGAAGATCTTCCCTACGGAGAAGCGGTAGCGGTTGACCAGTATTACTATCTTGCTTACAACGTTAAGGCGCGGACTGCACCATATGCGAATGCTGACTATGTTTCCATCGTAAGCGCGGGCACGCGGGTTCATGCGGTGGAGTTTTATCCAGCACTGGACTGGTATAAGGTCATCGCTTCCTCCACCGAGTTCTTTGTGGCCAGAGCAAATGTGTCGACCGTTCCTCCGGAGCCTCCCACCACCGCTCAAACGGAAGAACCGACCGAGCCTCCAACGGAACAGCAGACTGAGCCTCCCACGGAGGAACCCACCGAGACCGAGGAACCGACGGAAACGGAGGAGCCAACTGAAACCGAGGAGCCAACTGAAACCGAGGAGCCGACGGAAACAGAGGAGCCAACCGAAACCGAGGAACCTGTTACAGATCCGGATAGTTCGGACGAGCCGCCTCTTTCCGAATAATCTTGTTTGGCAGCGACTTTGGATATGCCGGGGCTTTAACCCTGCCCCGGCATATCGAATCCGCACCTGCGCAGGATGTGCCTGCATTCAAGCTGAATTTGCCCCCGTAGTAAAGTGGATATTACAAGTCCCTCCTAAGGATTAGTCGTGGGTTCGATTCCCGCCGGGGGTGTTTGAAAAAGCACGTCATAAGACGGTGCTTTTTTCCTTGCAATTAAGGCAGGTCTTTCTTCACGGAAGCCGGTCATATCAATCCGGAAGGAGTCATGGACATGCAAGTACTGGAAGTCAGCAACCTGACCAAACGCTATCCGGCGTTTTTGCTCGACAGTGTCAGTTTCTCCCTTGAGAAGGGGCACATCATGGGGTTCATCGGTCGAAACGGAGCGGGAAAAACGACAACTCTGAAATCGATTTTCAACCTCGTTCACCCGGATTCCGGAGAAGTTCGCTGCTTCGGACTGGAAATGCGGGAGAATGAGCGTGAAGTCAAACAGCGCGTGGGATTCGCAGGCGGTGCCGTGGATTATTACAAGCATAAAAAGATTCGGGATATCATCGACGTCACCCGCTCCTTTTACGCCAACTGGGACGAATCGGAATACAGACACTATCTGTCGCTGTTCTCCCTGGATGAAAGCAAGACGCCTCTGCAGCTCTCGGAGGGAATGAGGGTCAAACTGAGTCTGACTCTCTCTCTGTCTCACCATGCGGAACTGCTGATTCTGGACGAACCCACCAGCGGCTTGGACCCTGTCTCCCGTGCCGAGCTTTTGGACGTGTTCCTGTACTTGAAAAACAGAGGGGTCTCGATCCTGTTTTCCACACACATTACGACGGATCTGGAAAAGTGCGCAGATGACATTGCCTACATCGCCAAAGGAAGACTCATTCACACGGGATCGTTGAGGGCATTTCTCGAGGAAAGCGCAGCAAACGGCATCGGAGCGTCGCTGGAGGATATCATGGTTTATCACGAAAAGGAGAGATTGCTATGAGGCGGTTATGGATCAAAGAGTTCAGGCTCGCGGCTTCTCCGCTTTCCTATCTGTTCCTCATCGCGGCCTGCATGACGCTGCTTCCCGGCTATCCGATTCTGATGGGAGCTTTCTTCATCTGCCTCGGGCTGTTCCAGTCGTTTCAGAATGCCAGAGAGGCGAACGATACGCTCTATACGGTTCTTCTCCCGGTTAGAAAAACGGATTTCGTCCGGGCAAAATACGCATTCGTCTGCACGATTCAGGGTATTGGTTTCCTTCTGTGCGCCGCTTTGACCGCAGTTCGGATGACCGTTCTGTCTGGCGGAACCGCCTATGTTGAAAACGCGCTGATGAATCCGTCTCCGGTGTATCTGGCTGCCGTTCTTCTGATATTCGCCGCTTTCAACGTCTTGTTTGTCGGCGGGTTTTTCCGAACCGCATACAAAATGGGGGCTCCGTTCCTAATGTTCGGCATTGCGGCTCTGCTGCTCATCACCATAGCGGAAGCGCTGCACCATTTCCCCGGGCTGGGATTTCTGAATACCACACAGGGGGAACGCCTCGGACTCCAGTTCTACATCCTTCTCGCCGCGGCTGCGGTATACGGAATCCTGACCCTCCTTTCCTGTCATTCCTCCCGGAAACGATTCGAACGAATTGATCTCTGATCGCATGTGAACCGCCCGTGGCTGTCGAGCCCCGGGCGGTTGTATCTTGCAGGTAAGTGCGAGAAGAGGTTTGCGCCTTGCATTCCGGAGAAAACTGTGTTATACTAAAAATTGAGAGACCGTCCGTCAGACCGCAGGCCATGGGCATCGTGACCCAAAGGAGGGCGCGAATGGAAAAAATCAAACAGAAACTTGGATTTGGCTGCATGCGACTCCCCAAAACAGACGGGAAACCGGACCTGGAGCAGTTTGCCCGGATGGTGGACCGCTTCCTGGAAGAGGGATTCAACTACTTCGATACGGCGCATGGTTATCATCGGGGGGAAAGCGAGACGGC
>JAGAFM010000075.1 GCA_017612655.1 Clostridia bacterium
AATCAAGGGAAAACTCACTTTTCCCCTTGCAAGGGAACCGATTCTGCGCTATAATGAAAAGACCGGAACGGCCGTCCGTCCGAAACAGTCGGAGGACGGACTTCCCGGGGCGAACCATCCGGACGGAGAACGGGAGGGAAGGAAGAACGGAATACCGGATCACATCCGAATGGGACGGACAGTCCCTCAAGGCCTTCCTTCGCGCGCAGGGGTATTCCACCGGAGCCATGACCGTGCTCAAAAAACGGGAAGACGGCCTTCTGGTGAACGGGACGCACGCTACGGTCCGCTGTCTGCTGCGGTCGGGAGACCTTCTCACGGTAGCGGAGGAGGACAGAGAGGCGAAAGACACCCTGGTTCCCGTCCCGATGGCCCTGGATATTCTCTACGAGGGCGACGAGTACCTCGTGATCAATAAACCGCCGCGCATGCCGACCCATCCCTCTCACGGACACCGCGAAGACACGCTGGCGAACGGACTCGCGGCGCGTTTTGCGGAGAGAGGAATCCCGTTTGTGTTCCGGGCCTGCAGCCGTCTGGACCGGGATACGAGCGGCGCGGTTCCCGTGGCAAAAACGCAGCGGGCAGCCTGCCGGTTTGCGCAGGCGCATCGGGCAGGGCTGGTAGAAAAACGGTATCTTGCCGTTCTGGAGGGGACGCTTCCGGAACGCGAAGGCGTGATCGAGCTCCCGATCCGAAGAGAGGAAGACTCCGTGATCCGAAGGGTTACGGCGCCGGACGGCGCTCCCTCGCGGACCGAATACCGCGTGATCGGGGAAAGGCGGGCGGAGGACGGAACCGTCCTGACGCTGGTGTCCGCCTGTCCCGTTACGGGCAGAACCCATCAGCTTCGCGTCCATTTTGCCGCGGTCGGCGCACCCATTCTGGGAGACTTTCTCTACGGAAGAGAATCCGACCGGATCGGAAGACAGGCATTGCACGCCGCAAGAATCGCGTTTCCCGGCACAGACGGCACCCGGATCACAGCCGAGGCTCCTGTCCCGGAAGATCTGGACCGGCTTGTCCGATGGATCGGGGAAACAGACACAGACTGAAAACAGAGAGGAGGAGGCTCCATGACGGATTCCGTAAAAGAGAATCAGAAAAAGCGGACGTCTGCCCGCTCGATCCGGAACTGGATTCCGCCTCTGTTTCTGATCGGATGCGGATTTGCCGCCGTATCGGGGATCCTTTTGATCCTGTGCAGGCAGAACGAAACTTGGGCGGACGGAATCAACCATTACTACGGCGGACTGATCCGGATCGCCTCCTGTTATCTGACCCAGCTGATTCCGTTTTCTGTGGCGGAAACCTTGCTGCTGTTCTCACCGTTCCTCGCGTTTCTTCTGATCAGGCGAGCCTGGATCCGGGGAAAGGAAAGTATCTGCGCCTGCGTCCGCTATCTCCTGAAGCTGGTCGGTGTGATCGGGATCGTTTTCTCCCTGTTCGCGTCCTCTCTCGGGTTCGGCTTTTCCGAATCGTCGATTGCTTCAAAGCTGCGGCTGCAGGAAAAGAAAGTGACTGCGGAGGAACTGGCAGAGACGATGACCTGGCTTATCGGAGAGGCCAACGCGCTTTGTTCCGAGGTCGATTTCGTCTACGGAGACCGGTCCGTTTCTCCTTTGACCGGTCTGCTCGAACTCTGCACGGAACTGACTGACGGATTCCACAGATTCCGACAGGACTGTCCTTCTTTTTATTCGTTCCCCTCGGTGGTCAAACCGGTGGCAATCAGCGAAGGAATGTCGTACACCCATTTCACGGGAATGTTCACGTTCTTTACCGGAGAAGCGAACCTGAATATTGATTTTCCCGATTATACTCTGCCATTTACCGCGGCCCACGAGATGGCCCATCAGCGCGGTTTTGCCAGAGAAAAAGAAGCGAATTTTGTCGCTTTTCTCGTAACCGTCAGCTGTGATTCACCCTATATCCGCTATTCCGGCTACGTCAGTATGGTGGAGTATTTTTCTTCCGCTCTTTACAAAGCGGACAAGGATCTCTGGAAAGAAACCATGGGAAAGCTGGATGCACGGATTCAGGGAGAGCTCCGATCCTACAATGCTTTCTTTGCAAAATACAAGGAGAGTCAGGCCGCCAAGGTTTCCACGGCGATCAACGACAGCTACCTAAAACAGCAGGGACAGTCCGCCGGGGCTGCCAGCTACGGCCTGGTGGTGGATTTGACGGTTGCCTACTATCAGCAGAGAATTCAGGGGAATCGGTGAAGCCTCCACTGCAGTGCTCCCTGAAATTGTTAATTAGTTGTAAATTAAAAAATAATTTTCGGTTAACAATCAAACCGTTCTCTTCACAGATTCCCACTTTGAGGTTATAATGATCAGGTGAATTTGGCGCGGGAAGGTACGTGTAAGTGCACTCCCCGCCTTTCCTCGCGCAACTCTGGAACGCTTTTCCGTTCTCCCAACGACCTGAAAGAGAGGAAACGTCTCCCCGGGGACAGAGTCATAATGGAAAAAATCGTCATCAACGGCGGGAAACCGCTAATGGGTTCCGTTGAAATCAGCGGGATGAAGAATGCCGCGCTGGGCGTCCTTTTCGCAACCGTTCTGGTTGAGGGAACCTGCGTGATAGAAAATCTTCCGGACATCAGCGACGTATCCGTAACCCTGGAGATCCTTCGGGAGATGGGGGCGGAAATCCGCAGGCTGGACGCCACCACCTATTCGATCAACACAAAGCGCTTCGATCTCGGCGCCTCTCCGATGGAGTTGACACGGAAAATGAGGGCGTCCTATTATCTGATCGGCGCGGAACTGGGGCGGTTTCATCAGGCTTCCTCCGGCCTTCCCGGAGGGTGTGATTTCGGCGTTCGCCCGATCGATCAGCACATCAAAGGATTCGAAGCGATGGGAGCCAAGGTTCTCGTCGACGGAGGACGTATCGAGGCGGATGCGAAATCAGGCCTGTTCGGCGGACAGATCTATTTCGACAACACCTCGGTCGGTGCGACCATCAATATGCTGCTTGCGGCGTCCCGTGCAAAGGGAATGACCGTGATCGAAAACGCGGCGAAAGAACCTCACGTGGTTGATGTCGCGAACTTCCTAAATGCCTGCGGAGCCAGAATCTCCGGCGCCGGAACCGACGTGATCAAGATTCGCGGTGTGGAGCGGCTTCACGGATGCACCTATGCGATTATCCCGGATATGATAGAGGCGGCAACCTTTATGATTGCTGCTGTTGCGACGGGCGGAACACTCCGCATTCGAAACGTGATCCCCAAACACTTGGAATCTGTTTCCGCAAAACTGGAGGAGATGGGAGTTTCCATCGAGGAAGAGGACGAGGAAATCATAGTTTCCGCTCAGGAAAGACTCAATCGGGTTCACATTCGGACCATGCCCTATCCCGGCTTTCCTACGGATGTTCAGCCTCAGATTTGCGTTCTGCTTTGTCTGGCAAGAGGAACAAGCATTCTGTACGAGGGCGTTTGGGACAACAGGTTCCGGTACGTCGACGAGTTGCGCAGGATGGGCGCAGATATTAAGGTCGAAGGAAAGACCGCGATTGTTGAAGGGGTAGGCAACCTGTCAGCGGCTACCGTCCACGCGATCGACTTAAGGGCAGGTGTTGCCATGGTAATCGCTGGGCTTTCCGCGAAGGGAACAACGGTGGTTGAAGGGGTTCAATACATCCAGCGCGGTTACGACAACATCGTCGGGAAACTGAAGGCGGTCGGAGCCGACATTAAAAAGATTACCGTCCCCGACGGTCAAAAGTACGAGATCGCAAATTAAGAGTCGGAACGGACTAACGGAGGAAGCATTGCATGGAGAAGGGACAGGTTGAGGGGTCCTTCCTGACTTACCAGGGAAAACCTTTTGTTCGGCAGGATAATGCCTATGTCTGGGGAGATATGCGGGACAAGGCGGTTGTTGTGCTGTTTGTTTTGACCAACAAAACCGTAAACGGAACAGAAGTCCCGGATGACATTCTGGTTCAGGTTGTCAGTACGGACGATAAGCACGAGGTGTTGAAGTCAGGTCAGAAGAAAGGCCTTTACGACGCCCTGGATATCGGAACCGTTTGGCTGAAGAGGGAAATCGGGGACTGAGAGGGCTTGAATCACTGCAAAAGAGAAGAAGGATCGAAAGGTCCTTTTTTTGTTGCAAAAAAAAACATCATTTTTAATGGCTTTTTCGGAATTTGTTTGACTGGTTGAATTTCCTTTTTCCGACCTTGGCCCCCAATGATTAACTTGGGGAACAGTATGCCCATCTTTTCAGTGCTCTTTTTGTGACCTTCAGGGCGTCTCTCCGTAGATGATCTGAAATCGAGACGCCTGACATATGAATATAGTCTGAGCGTCTGCGGGGGTCCACAAGGGATCTTCCCCGGCATCTCTGCCATTTCGAATTATTTGTAATAAAGCTTTCGGGAACGGAACCAGACAGAGCCGTAGCAAGCTGAGATGCCCTTACTGCAATGCATGTGTGGAGATTTTTTCTTTCACAAAAAAAAGAATTGATCAACCGCAGGAAATATGCTATAATCGAAGGGGTCGGAAAAGACATAACTGGTTCTATTGAAATCTTTTGCTTGAAAATGTTAGCACACCTATCTTGGTTATAGGAATCCTCTCGAATTCAGATTAAAAACTGCGCACAAAATTGATTCGCGTGTACCCGCCGACAGCGAGGTACCCGGAGTCAATTTCACAAAGCAGTTCGCCTGCGAGACAAGGAGGAACAGTAACATGTCAGTGGAGCACAGGAAGATGAGAAGTCTTGGCATTGCGATCCTGTCGACGGTATTATCAGCGATCTTGCTCATCACAGACTGCGTAGGCGCAGCAGCCGAAGATGTAACCCCTGATAAGGGCAAGTCGGTTTATGATGCGATCGTTTCGATGGGTGAACTTGCCCCGGCCGCATATAACAACGCGCTGAGCGACGACCCGTACGGATACGGCGTCGACGTCCCGTTTTATATGATGGCCTCGAACGAACTGCTGGTAATAAGAACGCAGGACCTTAAAAACGGAGGGTCGCCCGAATTCTCCAGCTACACCAACCTCGGAGAAAAAGCAGAACAGACAAACGAATACTTCCGGTGGGATAAGAACGATCTTTTGGCCGAGGCTATCTCTACCGCGGATTACAGTCTGCCGAATTCCGCTGAGATGGCCCTTAACTACGTGCAGGCGATCGCTTTCGACCCTGTCGGCACCGGCAAGGACGACCATGTCGCCCTGATAGGCGTCCACTATTTTTCCAAAGAAAGCAAAAAGCTCTACCTTATCGTATACGACAACGCCGGACATAATAGCGGTTACGTAGAGCTCGGCACCGTCAACTGGATGATTGACGAATACTTCAGCGGAATGAACTATCTGTCGATCACCGCCGGCGACTATAACGGAGACGGAAAGGACACGCTGGTCGTATTCGGTGCTTTCGATTATGAACTGAACACCCAGAACATCCAGGATTCCAAGACAATGGGTCTGTACGAACTTACCGTAACTTCAACGGGAAGCTCCGTTTCGGTCAGGAAGAAGAACAGCACGGCTGATAACACGCTGCTGATGAGCAATCGCTTTGGAATCGGCACATTTGACACTGACACCACGGACGAGAGTATCCGGGCGATCATCGGTGCGCAGGTGGAAACGGGCGATCTCAACGGCGACAGAGTCGACGACCTTGTGGTATGCTCCTATGCGGGACAGATCGCGAATTCCAACGATTACGAACGTGACAGAGATCTGCGCTGCCCGTTCGTTGCGGTCTCGCTGGGCGAGCGTAACGGTACCGGAAACATCGTCTCCAACCTGTCCTGCCAGACCGTCATCACCCAGACGAGCGAATCGGATGAGGACATTGACGAGACCATGGTCGCTCCCGGCCTTTCGGTAGGCGACATCGACGGCGACGGCAAGGAGGACATTGTCGTTGCGGGTATATACGACGCCATTAAAGATAATCCCAAGGATCATTCTTTCGGCCGTCACTATCGCATAAAAGACAGCTACGACGACAGTAAATTTCTTGTGGCCGCATATGGCGTCAAGAACGGAGGAATCATCACTGAGGCGCTCAATTCCGTTCCCAGCAACAAGTACACTTCGGATGGTTTCTATGAAGGCGACAAGGCTTTTGCACCGCAGGCCGTGCAGTGTGTAGCATTTGAGGGCAAGGGCAACAGGGAAACGATCTTCATCAACGGCAATCTCTATCAGTTAAAGAACGGCGAAATCAAACGTTTCGATTCCGATGATGAAAACTGCAACAATAAATACTTCCAGGAGGCCGACAATAAACTCGGCGGCAGCGGCGGTTCCGATCTGAAGAACACGTTCTTCTGGGACATCTGCGCCGGGAACTTCGACGGCGACCCGATGGGCAGAGAAGAGGTCGTATTTGTCACCTGCCTTAAGACCAGCGGCAAGGAGGTTTATCACTTTGCCATGGGTATGGTGACTTCGGAATACGACGATGAAGGCACGTATAATTACCGGTTCACCGATTACGATATCTTTAACAAAGGATACTGGCCGAAATCCGGCGAGGCAGGAGCGAAGCTGAGCGACAACCGCGGGCTGAACTTCGCGGTCTGCGCCGTCGACAACAACAACGACGGCATCATCTGCCGCTACAAGGGCAAGGGCTACGTTTACTCCGACCCGCAGGTCATGGCGATCCTTCAGGCAGCTCCGTTTTTTGATGAGCTGCAGGATTATCTCGTCGATACCAACGACACGACGTACAGTGTATCTCAGAGTTTCACCTATGAGAAATCGACGTCAAACTCCGTCTCGTACGGTATCGGCGTCTGCGGCAGTCTTGACACGGGCGTGGCGGAAATAGAGATGGAAGCCGGTTACGCGATGGACTGGACGGAAACGTTCACAAGATCGCTGACCACGTCGACGACGTACAGCTGGTCGGCAAACTTTGAGGACTCGGTCGTCGTTTACCGTACCCCGACGATGCTGTACCGTTACGAGGTGCTGAGAAACGGCGAATGGGACGAGGACAACGCGCTCGTTGTTTCTGTGCCGGGCACAGCCTCGTATCAAGTTATTCCAGTGGACGATTACAACAGCTTCGTAGACTATTACAATGCCGAAATGGCCAGAAAAGCAAAGGCGAACGGCTCGAACGGCACGCCGCCGCAGCTTGACAAAGTGGTCGATCCGTACCTGCAGCACGAGGGCGATCCGTTCTCATACCGCCGCAGCGCCGGAAGCGGCGTGACGATGCTCCAGACCACACCTCAAGCGTTCAACGTCGGTTCAAGCTCCACAGGCTTCGACTGGTCACAGGAATCCTCTTACAGCGAGTCCGAGGAAACGTCGCACGGATTTACCTTCGATATGACGATCATGTGCGGCTTCGAGGTGTTCGGTCTCGGCGCAAAGGCCGGCGTACACGAGTCGCTGCAATACATGCACGGCCACAGCACCACTACCACCCAGGCGACAGGCAAAGGCGTTTCCTGCACGGTATACAACTTGGAGACGAAGGCGCTGAACGACGACAACATCGACCTTGACACGGTCCGCAACTATAGTTTCAGTTATCAGATGGCAACCTGGGAATCGACCGTTCAGGCGGACGATCCGAGCGGAAACGAAAAAGTTCCGACTTTCGGCTACGTGCTCTCCAACGTAAAGGCCGGAACGCCTCCGGTGGTCGATCTCGAGGCCGAATACAACGACGATCACACGGCGATAGATCTGTCCTGGACAAACCCGTCGACGCCGGACAGAAATGTTTCCTCCTTCATCATCTATTTGCTTGACCGGGACGGAACCTTGGACAAAATTGCCGAGGTCTCCTCGTCCGTGACCTCATACGAGTTCACGGAATTGGACGACAGGCTCGAATACGATTTCGTAGTCAAGTCCCTATACAGCGGCACCGAGAGTCTTGCATCCAACATGGCTTACGTCTATAAAGAGATGCGCTCGATCCTGTCAATCGAACTGACGGAAGAAAGCGCGGAAGAGAATACGTATACGATCACGTTCTCAGACGGCTCTACATATTCGTTCAAGATCAAAAACGGCAACAGCATCTCTGACATCTCATTTGATCCTAACAGCAGCAACGAACTCACGTCAACGTACAAGATCACTCTGAGCAACGGCGAGACTGCCACCTTCACCGTTACCAACGGGAAGGACGGCAAGGACGGAGCTGACGGTGTAAGCGTCGAAAACGCGGAAATCAACGAAAACGGAGAGTTGATCATCACGCTGAGCAATGACAAGATGTTCAACCTCGGAGCCGTCGTCGGTGCGGAAGGCAAAGACGGAGCGGATGGTGTAAGCGTCGCGAATGCGGAAATCAACGAAAACGGAGAGCTGATCATCACGCTGAGCAACGACAAGACGTTCAACCTCGGAGCCGTCGTCGGTGCGGAAGGCAAAGACGGAGCGGATGGTGTAAGCGTCGCGAACGCAGAAATCAATGAAAACGGAGAGCTGATCATCACGCTGAGCAACGACAAGTCGTTCAACCTCGGGGTTGTTGTCGGAGTTGACGGCAAAGATGGAGTTGACGGCAAAGACGGAGTTGATGGCAAAGACGGAGTTGACGGCAAAGACGGAGTTGACGGCAAAGACGGAGTTGACGGCAAAGACGGCGTTAACGGAAGGGACGGCGTTAACGGCAGGGACGGGGCAGACGGCAGGGACGGCATAAACGGAAAGGATGGCGTTAACGGCTTGGACGGGGCCGACGGCCGGGACGGCGTTGACGGTAAAGACGGAGTAGACGGCAAGAACGGCACCGATGGTACAGACGGCAGTGACGGCAAGGATGGCAGTGTACCGTGGTGGATGTTTATCTGGAACAGCGCTTTGACAGCAGGCGTTGCCGGCACCGGCGCCGCATGCGTCGGAATGGGCAGAAAACTCAGGACAAAGGAAAGCGGAGAACTGTTTAGGTCAAAGAAATAAGTTGGCGTACATGATTTCCGTTCAAAAATCGTCGGAGAGGTTTTCCGGATCGATAATCTGCTGACAAAGGCCACCTCGTTTGGAACCATCGTTCCGCCTCTGGACATGGCGGGGAATCTAACCGAAAACAAAGACAAAACGGTGAAAGATCCTTTTTGCTGCTTCGTGCATTTCTCCGGGAGCACTCTCTTGCAGACGGAGACCGTTAGGCCTCTCGCTTCTGAATCAATTCCCGTTTTCCGACTCACCTTTGTTTCCAGATCGGGACGGTTCAAACAGGCATATTCCAGTATTGACAAATCAAAAAACGGATGCTATAATGAAAACGAACAGGGGTCTGTTACTATTTTTATACTGAACTTCCAGAACAGGAAAGGAGCTGCTACCATGGGAAAATTCGTAGTGTCCGAAGCAAAAACCGGCGTCAAATTCAATCTGAAAGCGAACAACGGAGAAATCATCGCACAAAGTGAAGTGTATTCCAGCGAGGCAGCCTGCAAGAAGGGAATCGCGAGCGTGAAGAAGAACGCGGTTCTCGCAAAGTTGGAAGACCAGACCACGGAGAATTTCGAGAAAGTCACCAATCCGAAGTTTGAAGTGTACGTCGACAAGGCCGGAGAGTATCGCTTCCGCCTGAAAGCGCGCAATGGAGAGATTATCGCAACGGGTGAAGCATACAAGGCAAAGGCTTCCTGCCTGAACGGAATCGAGTCCATTCGGAAAAATGCTCCGGATGCCCCGATTGTCAAGGAATAAGCGATTGAAACAAAACGAAGCTTTGAAAGGCCGGATTGCGGTTCTTCGAGTTAGGACGGGGTGATTTCCCGTCCTTTTCGTTTTCCTTTTGCTTCACGTTTTATTTCGACCCCTTTTTCCAATCTGCTTGAAAACAAATCACCTTTTTTGCGGAACAGGAAGGAAAACCCGTTTAATGCTATTGCTTTTTTGAGAACGATAGGGTATAATAAGATGATTTGTTATGTTCCCCATTGACCTATTGAACAGAAAACACGAAAGGAAACGCAGCAAAGATGGATAAGTTTACCACCAAGCAGATTCGAAATGTGGCACTGGTTGGACATAGTTCTTCCGGTAAAACCTCTCTCGTGGAGGCGATGCTCTACCTTACCAAAGCAACGGACAGGCTGGGAACACCTGCTGACGGAAATACCGTTTGCGACTTTGATGATGAGGAAATTAAGAGAGGTCTTTCGATCTCCACGGCGATTGCTCCCATTTACTGGAAAAACGCAAAGATCAACATTCTGGATGTTCCCGGTTATCTGGACTTTGTCGGAGAAGTCTGTCAGGCGATGCGGGTCGCCGATGCGGCTATGATCGTTGTCGACGGAAAGTCCGGTGTCCAGGTCGGGACGGAACTCGCCTGGAGGCAGGCGGAGGAAGCCGGAATCCCGAGAGCGTTCTACATTAACAAGTCCGACGATCCCGAAGCGCGCTTCCCCCGTGTCTTCGAGTCGCTCCGTGATGAATTCGGCGTCGCTGTTTGCCCGATTCTGATCCCCATGGTCGAAGGCGAGAAGGTAATCGGCTTCCTGAACCTCATCAATATGAAATCCCTCTCCTATGACGCGAAAGGGAACCCCTCCGAAGCGCCGATCCCCGGCGAATTCCAGGGAGTGGCGGAAGAATACCGCGACATGCTGCTGGAATCCATCGCGCAGACATCCGATGACCTGATGGAAAAATACTTCGCAGGCGAAGAAATCACCTACGAAGAAGCGGTTGCAGCGGTTCACGAAGGTATCGTCACGGGTTCCCTCGTTCCCGTATACTGCGGTTCCGCAACGAAGTTCTGGGGAATTCGGATGCTGATGGATCAGCTGGCGGATTCCTTCCCGGCGCCCAGCGCGAAAAAGAACGAGAAGATTGTCAAAGGCGACGAGATCGCTGAAGTTCCGATCGATCCCGCCGGCAAACCGGCCCTCTTCGTGTTTAAGACCATTTCCGACCCGTTCGTCGGCAAGATGTCCTTCTTCAAGGTGATGAACGGAGAAATCAACAACACCATGACGCTGAAGAACCAGAACTCCGGACAGGTGGAAAAGCTTGCCCACCTGTACGTAATGACCGGAAAGAAGCAGACGGAAGTGGATTCCCTTTCCTGCGGGGATATCGGCATGATGTCGAAACTCGCGAACACGAACACGAACGATACTCTTTCCGCGGATGATTCGCTCAAGTATTCTCCGATTGTCTTCCCGGAATCTTTCCTTCAGAAGGCTGTTGTTCCGAAGGCGAAGGGCGATGAGGACAAGATTTCCACCGGAATTGCCAAACTGCTGGAGGAAGACCGTACGATTCGGTACGAAAACAATGCGGAAACCAATCAGATGCTCATCTCCGGTCAGGGCGACATTCATCTGGACGTCATCGTATCCAAACTGAAGAACCGTTTCGGCACGTCGGTCGAACTGACCAAGCCGAAGGTGGCATACCGTGAGACCATCAAGAAAATGGTCGACGTTGAAGGGAAGCACAAAAAGCAGACAGGCGGTTCCGGACAGTACGGTCACGTCAAGATGCGTTTCAGCCACGGGGACGAGCCAGGCCTCACGTTCACCGTTTCGGTCGTCGGAGGAACTGTTCCGAAGAACTTCAACCCCGCTGTTGAAAAGGGTATCCTGGAAGCAATGGAGCACGGTGTTCTCGCCGGCTTCCCGGTTGTCAATCTGAAAGCGGATCTGTACGACGGATCCTACCACCCGGTCGACTCGAACGAAATCTCCTTCAAACTGGCAGCAAAGCTTGCCTATAAAGAAGGTCTTCCGAAGGCAAATCCGGTCATTCTGGAACCGATCGGAAAACTCAAAGTCTGGGTCCCGGATTCCATGATCGGCGATATCATCGGAGGCGTCTCCAAGGTGCGAGGCACAGTCCTCGGAATGACTGCCACTTCCCGCAAGGGTGAGCAGCTTGTCGAGGCGGAAGTTCCGATGGCGGAAATGACCGATTATCCAATTACGCTCCGTGCCATTACTCAGGGAATGGGACGCTTCACGCTTGAATTTGACCGTTACGAAGAAGCACCTGCCGAAGTGGCGGCGAAGATCATTGCGGAAGCAAAGGCAGAGGCGGAAGACTGATTGAACCACTGAAACGATCGGGGCATGGCACAAGCTGATGCCCCGTTCTTTTTTCCTGAAAGTGTCTGATCATGAAAAACAATGTCAAAGCGACCCCTATCCTGATAGTGACAGCCGTGATTTGGGGATTTGCCTTCGTTGCCCAAAGATTGGGAGCGGAACACCTTCGCTCTTTTTCCTTCAACGGAATCCGGTTCGCGCTCGGGGCGGTTTCGCTGATCCCCGTCGTTCTGATTCTGGAACGCAAGCAGCTCGGATCTTTTCGTTTCCGCAGCATTCTTCTTCCGTCTGCAGTTTCGGGTACCATTCTGTTTTTGGCCTCTTTTTTTCAGCAGTACGGTGTCGAACTGTCCGGGAGCGCGGGAAAAGCCGGGTTCCTGACCGATCTGTATATCGTTCTTGTGCCGGTAACGGAAGTGCTTTTCTTCCGAAAAAGGAAGGGGATCAGTCTGTGGATCGGCGTCCTTCTTGCTTTTGCGGGTCTCTATCTGATCACGCTCGGAAATCTGGAGACAGAACCCGGATGGGGCGATTTCTTCCTTGTGATCTGTGCTTTCTTCTGGACGGCCCATATCCTGGCTGTGGACCGCTTCATGGAAAAAGGGCTTCCCCCTCTTCTGTTCTCCTGTACCCAGTTTTTCGTGTGTTCCGTCTGGAATCTGATTTTTGCGTTTCCTCTGGAAAACCCGACCTGGGAAGCGGTTTCCGCCGCAGGGATTCCCATCCTGTATGGCGGACTGATGAGTGTCGGAGTTGCCTATACCCTTCAGGTCGTGGGCCAGAGATATGCCGAGCCGGCGTTTGCTTCCATCGTTCTTTCTCTGGAATGCATGTTCTCCGCGGTCGGCGGGGCTCTGATTCTGGATGAGCGAATGGGAGTTGCCGGGTGGATCGGATGCGCTCTGATGCTGATCGGAATTATGGTTCCCCAATTGTTTGACCGCGGGAAAGAGAATCAAACCGGGGAATAATCGGCCCCTTTGTTCTTCCATGCAAAATCCCCCATCCTGCCTTTTGAAGCGGGACGGGGGATTTTTCTGTTGAACCGGGCGAATAGGGCGAGATTCCGAGATGTCGGGGCACGGGAAACGGGGTTACCGTTTCTTAAAAAGCAGCAGCTCGGGATTCGCCCCGCCTTCTTCGTAGGTGCAGATCAGGATGAAATCCATGTTGGCGAGGACGCCGAAGCATCGATTCCCTCCGAATTCGGACTCAAGCTGGTTGCCCAGATAGGTTGTCTGGTCATTCAGAAATCTGACCTTCTGACCGCCCGGAAGCGTGTACTCCAGATTGACGAAACTGCCCACGAGCGCGTTAAGGGACTTAACTTCCGGCATTCCCTCAACACGGAGGTCGTTGATTTCCCGGATGAGTTCCTTTTTGAAGCTTTCGAACTGTCCGTCATCTCCGAGTTCGCGGTATCTCTTCCAGTAATCCAGCTGGGGCAGTCTCTCTTTCATGTACGAACGGACAGCCTCTTCCGGAAAGGAATCGGTGACCATATGAGGAACGCAGACATTAATCAGATCATCCATATTGCTATAGGTGTAGGTGCCGTCCGCATAGCACCACTTGCAGTAGTCCTCATTGAGAGAGCCGTCCCGGTTTCTTCCGATGATTGGATCCTCAAGCGGCATTCCGCAGCATTGACAGATCAGTTGACGCGGGGAACCGAGAAGGGTGTTGATCGAGACGTTGTACAGCTTCGAAAGAAGCTGCAGAGTATCGGTATTCGGGACCGTCTCTCCTTTTTCCCACCGGGATACCGCCTGCCTTGTCACAAAGACTTTCCGAGCCAGTTCATCCTGGGTCAGTCCGTTTTTCGTCCGGAGTTCGTGTAAGATTTCTTTCGTTGTCAACTCGAGCACCTCTTCTCCGTTTTCGTTGATGCTCCAATTATAATCCGGAAACGAAGCCATTGCAAGCAACCGTCAGTTGCTGTTTCCGCGGAGCGGGGAGGGGATGGAGAACACCTTGCTGCGGATTCTCAGAAAAGGGGGGACAAAGAGGTCAAGGCAGCAGATCCGAAACGGACTGGCCGATTTCCGAAAGGAGTTCGCGGGACAAAGAAGAAAGCACGATAATCTCCAGAACGGCGCAGAGCCGAGCCCTGGCATCGGGAAAGGGCTCGGGAATGGATGCGGTTTCCGATCGGATCAGAGACCGCAGACTCTCTTTGGAAAGAGGCTTCCCGTCTCCCCGGTCCAGAAGCCTGCAGACGAGATCATAAACTTCCGATTCCGGGAGAAGGTCATCTTCCTCTGTTTCGAGATCTCCGTTCAGGGAGTGGAGAATCGCATCGATGGTGTCCAGATAAAGAGAATCCCTCATTAGGTTGATTAAAAGGATTCTGGCAAACTGATTCCTGGAGTACTTTTTTCGTACGGCTTTTCCCGCCCAGCCGCGCTTGATCCAGTTCTGAAGGGTTGAACCGTCGATTCCGCAGATTCTCCGAATCCCGGAAAGGGCGATCCCGTCCTGTAGATAGAACAGCGAGTCAAGGAAGGCGGCTCCGGTCAGATTGCCGCTCTCCTCCCGAGTCAGAATGGTGCCGGGAATTCTTCCCGTGTTCGTCTGATACAGCAAAAGTTTACCGCTCCTTTCGGATGATGCGGGAGAAGTGTCCCCGCAGATCGCTTCCTGTTTGAATTTCGGTCAGTTTTGTGCATCGTCCGTACAGGACGCGCAGATGCCGTAAAGCGTTGTTTTCGCAAAATCCACCGTGAACCCGTGACGGGAGAGTAAATGAAGCCCAAGAGCAGACAGCTGCCTGCAGCGGACGTGATACAGTTTCCCGCACCGGGAGCATCTCAGATGAAAGTGAAGAGAAGCGTCAGACGTTGTTTCTTCCATGTACTGGTAGCAGCTTTTGTCCTGTCCGGAAACGAAACGTCGAACCAGTCCCTTTTCCACGAACTGATCCAGAGCCCGGTAGACGGTCGCTTTTCCGATTGACAGACCCTGCTGTCGAAGTGTCATCCAGATCTCTTCTGCGGAATAATGAGTGGAAGGATGTGTTTCCAGCAGCGAGAGGACAGCCGTCTTCTGTTTTGTTCGGTATCCTTCATTTTCCCGTCTTTTCATTTGATCGATCTCCGAAAATGATTCCCCGGGTCAGATCCCCCCGGAGAATCCTCAGTCTGCTTTATTCTTCCAGTGTCAGGCTCAGAACCGTGCACTGGATTTCGGTGTACTTGGAGTAGATCTGGTAAGTGCTCCCCACACCGAGGTAATTATTCCCGTTAATTAAGAAACCGCTTTCTGTGGGGAGTCCGGAGATCTCCAGGATGAGCCGGACGTCTTTTCGGTTTTCATAATGCACAATCACAGCTTTTCCCTCCGCGTCGATAACACGGGCTTCTGCGGGGGTCTGGGTGATTGACTGGACGGTGCCGAGCAGCTGGTTGTCTCCGGAGAAGAAAAACCGGTCTCCTTCGTGAAGATATCCGGCACTCTCATCCAGAAGCGACTCCACCAGAATCGTGATTCTTGCCTTGGATTCCGCTTTTGACGGGTCGGTTCCGTTCAGCCCTGCACGCAGTACGATTCCCGCGATCCCTGCCAAGATCGCGATCAGAAGAATGACGTCAATGACATTAAAGCGATGCCCTGTTTTCCCACCCTGACTCATACAATTCCTTTCCGGACAGAACAATCTGTCTGCCTGTTAGTTCGTAAATGATTTGGTTTTCTTTTTCCGTCAGGAGACGGAGAACCGGATCACGTATCCGGATCCGACGAAGGTTTCCGTACGAAGATACAGAAGCGTTCCGTTGCAGATCCTCGTTTTTTCCACGAAAAATGCCGTGTCTGTTTCCTTTGCATCGGCTGCTATTTCAATTTCCAGATTGATCAGGTCCGTATAGTTTCCGTGTGTCAGAGATTGCGAAACCTCACTGTAGGCGTCATATTCGCAGGGCACGCGGCGGAACGAAACAACGGTTCCAAGTACCGTTTTATCAACGGCATTGATCACGGTCTGACCCTCTTCCAGTTTGATGACCATGGTCTTGGGCAGGTCCCTGATCAGAATGGTGTAGTGAAGCGTCACGTCATCCGCGTCCGGATTTGCGTTGTGCCAGATCAACAGGCCGGCTCCGGCCAGAGCAGCAGCCAGTACCAGAATCAGGAGCACGTCCAGAAAATGAAGACGTTTCCGGTCGTTGTTTGTGTTTGTTTGCGTCATAGCACTCCCTCGATTTCAAGCGAAGCGTTGGCTTCAGTATTCGGAACCGCTTTTTCCTGCGAACGGATTTTGCGGGAAACGCACCGGCTGAAGGAGACGGATAGTCCGATTGCAAACCAGAACATCAGGAAGATGCGGTAATTGTACCAGATGTAATCCGTCATGCCCTGGATCAGAACCGCAAACACTCCGCAGCAGATACAGGCGGAACGAAGTCTGTAGCGGAAGCCTGAGAACAGGGTGACGGATGAGATGCAGCAGCGAACATAAAACACGAGAAAAAGAAGAAACAGAACGAGGCCGAACACGCCGGTTTCCGTTAGAATCTGCAGAAACAGGCTGTGACTGTGGGGCGCCGCTTCAATTCCGGACAGGGAGTATGCCGGATAGATTTCCCGGAAAGCCCCGACTCCGATCCCGATTCCTGCAATCCAGTGATCTTTTAGCATCCTGAGGACACCTTCCCAGATATGAATCCGGTACGATGTGGAGGTGTCTGCCAGATTCCCGATCGAGAGAAAGCGCTGAACCACGGAGGAAGGCAAAAAGGCGGGGGACCAGGGCAGAAGACACGCGACCGGAAACAGCAGAAGGAGCATTCTTGCGCTGACGATGATACACAGGATTCCGGAAGAGAGCAGGAGGCCCAGCCACGCACCGCGGGACCAGGTCAGAATCAGACAGACCAGGAGGCATCCGGAACCCATCAAGAGAAGAAAGCGGTTCCAGGTGGATTTCGTCCGGTCAAGAAACAGAGAGAAGGAAACGGGAAGACAGAGGAGGAGATACTCCCCCAGAACGTTCGGGTTTTCAAAGGTGGAGACAGTGCGGCCGGCAATATCGGAAAACAACTCTGAGTCAAGCCAGATTCTGCTCACGTCGGAGAAAAGATACTGCGCGATTCCGTAAAGTGCCACGAGAAGAGATGCGAGAAATACGGCTTTGACAGCTCGGTGGATCCAGTCCGGGGACCGCAGAAGATTGACCGCTAGCGGATACCAGCAGAGAAAACACAGAAACACTGCGGCAGACGGAAGGGAGGTGGATGGGGAGGCTGAGAAAAACCCGGAGCCCAGCAGAACCAGTGCAAACAGGAGGACCCCAGCATCCAGACCGCTCAAGGAGAAAAGGCGTTTTCCGCGAAGCACTTTAATCCCGTAGGAAAGCACGAGGAACATGGTGTACACAACCAGGGACATCGTGCTGAAGAAGGGGAGAAGGAAAACGCCGAGAATCAACCCCGCCTCGGGGAGATAAAAAACAAGAACTCCCAGGAAGGGGATGCAGCACGCAACGAACAGTTCAGAAGGAGAAAAGAAAGCACTGAGGATGCCGATTGCCATCCCTGCGGCAGCCGTTAGGAAGGCAGGGCCTCTGCAGAGAGGAACCGCACGGAAAACCTCTGCCCGCAGACCGAGGAAGCCGAAAAGAAGAGATCCGAAACGGCTCTCGGAAAGAGCTTCCGAGAGATGTCTGCGCGAAGCGACAAGAAGAATGCCGATCAGCAGGGAACTGACCGTAAAAACAAGGTGAACGGCAGTCTTGGGCTGTCCGACCCGGAAAAAGTTACTGAGAACATAGACGCCGCCAGAAAAGAAACTGAACAGAAGAAAACCGATGCCGAACGTACTCAGGGCGGAGCCGGCGAGCATTTTTCCGAAGGCGGTCAGTGAACGAAGAACAGCGCTCCTGTCAAACTGGCCGGCGACGGCGAACCGCACGGGCCGGAACAGCCGTTCCCCGAGGGACAGGGAGCGGATCGGTTTCAAAAGGAGAGATGAGGAGAGCACGTCTCGGTCTTTGTCCACGGAATAGCCCGTCAGAAAACTTCCGAACAGACTGTTCTTCGCGGCGCTTCCGATCCGGTCCGCAAGCCGGAGAAGAAACGGCAGGATAATGCCTGCGGAACGGGTCTTGCGATCCCGAGAGGGACGTTCGGAATTCCGCATAGACGGACTCCTCCTTTCAGTGAAATGATGAGGGGACGCTTCAGGATCTTCTGCTTCTCGGGATGCGGAAGATCCGGATCCCGGCAAAATAGACTAAGAAACCGGGAACAGCGACCGCTGCACAGACCCAGAGGCAGTGAAGAATGTCATAGGTGTTCCCCGCAACGAGCGGGAAAAGCAGGGCCATGACCGCACCTGACAGCACTGCGGTCAAAACCAGAAGCAGGATCTGCATAAGGAAAGGTTTGGTAAGAAGACCCGGAACGGTGCGGAACAAAACCGTCAGCTTGATTGCGACGCAGACGACCAGTCCGGAAAGGTATCCGATCGCAACTGCTCCGACGGAGAGAGATTCAGCGACTGAAGGGAAGGTGAACAGAAGCCCCGTTACGGCGAGATCCGTCGCGATTCCGGACAGGGAAGCGATCATTGATGGCTTGGGGTTGCCGCTGGCATAGAGCATGCGGGAAATCAGCTCGGACAGGCAGAAGGCCGGAATGCCCAGGGTGAGAATCCGAAGGGTATTTGCGGTCTCCTCCAGATCGGCGGCCGTGAAGGCACCCCGGAAGTAGAGCAGCGCGGTGCCCTCTTTCGCGAGGATGACGGAAGCGGCCATAACGGGAAGCGTCAAAGCGAACCCGGCAGTCAGGGAGTGGCGCGCCTCATCCGCGAAGCCTGCGGTGTTTCCCGAGGCGTGCAGTCTGGACAGCCTCGGAAAGATAAAGTTGCAGATGCTGTAGGCTAAAATTCCCGAGAGGATTGTTTCAATGTTAACGGCATATTCAAACACGGTGATGGCACCGGGATTGGCAAGAGAGGAGGAAAACCGCGTTCCGATCAGCAGACTGACCGGAGCCAGCCAGGATCCGATGACGATGGGCGGCATCATCCGGAGGGCTTTCCGAAAGGCTTCGTTGCGAAAGGAGAGGAGGAAGCGGAAACGGAAACGCATCCGCAGGAGCGGGACCAGCAGTGTCAGAAGCTGGACAACCCAGGAGAACAGATATGTGACGGCCAGCCCGTAGATCCCGCGGTCTCCGAGCATCGGGTTAAACACTAGGAAATAAAGGATGACGATCGCGTTGGACGTCGCGCTGATCAGGGAGGGCAGAATAAAGCGGCCTTTGGACTGCAGAATGCCGACCATGGTATAGGTCGAACCGACCAGTGTCAGTACCGGAAGAAGAATGCGGAGCAAAACGGTCGCCAACCTGGCGGTTTCTTCAGGAAGATCCGGTGCAATCACGGAGATGAGTCCGGGGGCGAACAGAATGCCGAGGATGGAGAGCAGCCCCGAGAGGAGCAGGAAGGAGGTGAAGAAGACCGAAACGAATTCGGAGCCTTCCCGTTCGCGTTCCGGATCCGAATCCCGGACGCAGAATCCGCTGTAGACCGGAATGAAGCATCCGAGAATAATGGCGCTGAACAGAATGTCCGAAAAGGACAGGGGGATACGGGAAGCCGTATGGAACGCGGTAGCCTCGGAACCGGTTCCGTAGGCTGATGCCATGCAGGCGGATCGGATGATTCCGAGGAATTTGGCGAGGATCAGAGCGCCTGCGATGCCCGCGACGGTTCTGACGTCTTTTTCGCGTCCGGGCAGGTTACTGTTGTTCATTTTTTTCCTCCGGCCGCTGGGTCCCGTAGGTTTCGGAACGTTTCCAGACGAATGGGGGAATCCCGTCCGCAATCAGGTCGGGGCGTTTCCGTTTCGTTCGTTCTACCGCCTCGTCATAGCGCCACTGCGCCACCTTCCGGTGATCGCCGCACTGCAGGATGGGAGGGATCTCCTTTCCGTGCCAGACGTTGGGGCGGGTGTACTGCGGGTACTCCAGAAGGCCAGACGCAATACTCTCCTCTTCGTAGCATTCGGGAGAGGCGAGGACGCCTTCCACCATGCGGGAGATGCAGTCGATGAGAAGGCAGGCGGGAAGTTCACCTCCGGTGAGCACATAATCTCCCACGGAGATTTCTTCGTCGACGATTTCTTCAAGGACCCGTTCATCGATTCCTTCGTAATGCCCGCAGAGCAAAATCAGGGTGTCGCAGGAGAGAAGTCTTTCCGCGGTTTTCTGGGTCAGTACTTTTCCCTGCGGGGAAAGATAGACTGTGCGGTGCGTCCCTTCGGCGGGAAGGGTGTCTCTTACCGCCTTCCAGCAGTTGTAAACGGGGGTTGCTTCGATCAGCATCCCTTTTCCGCCTCCTGCGGGAGGGCCGTCCACCCGGTGCCACTTGTTTTCGGTATAGTCCCGTATGTTGTGGGCACCGATTTCCAAAAGACCGTTCTCCCGTGCACGCCCGATAATGCTTGACGAAACAATGGTTTCAATGAGTTCCGGGAACAGCGTCAGG